>JBGCDC010000119.1:0-11327 GCA_045105055.1 Phycisphaeraceae bacterium
TTGCCTGAGTCGGTGTTGCCTAGCCCACTCGATGTCATACCACCCAAGTGCGTGTAAGGGTTAATGAGCACGACGGTCTTATCCATCTTCGCTGCTTGAACTGCAGCAGTGATCGCACCGGGAGCGCTGCCATAAATCACAACGTCGTAAGCCAGTGGCTCGCGTTCGGCAAGTTGCGGCAGTACCTCACAGCCGAAACACGATGCCAAAACCAAAAGCGCGAGCAGGATACGGAAGGCATTAGGCATCATTAAGTGATCCAGATAGATGTTGCAGAAGACTGTCGAAGACCTCATTTTAAACAAAAACGTAAAGCTTGTTTCACCTGTCAAGCGACGATTCAATGACCAGCCCGATCAACAACCCAGCCTTGAGCAAAGGGCCCTGTCGCGTCACGAATCAGCAAGACCAGCGCCATAGTACCGTGAGCGATGGACACACCTGACGTCCAAACTTGTGAGAAAGACCTTTGCAAAACAAAAAGCTTCTTACTTCTTGGTCGCGGGCTCAGCACGTGTGATCCTCAGTAGCGCACTATCTAATAAATCACGTGCCGTAGTCATCGTCTCATCCGCGTAGTAAAGCGACCACTGCGGTTGCCCATCTTCTTCTTCACGCTGCGGATACCCGACGATCTCAAGCACTTGGAACGTGCGTGGGTCACGGTTATCGACCTCGACCGAGTACACAAGTGATGGCTGATCTTCGTGATGCTCATTTGCATCGCTGGGCTGATTGATCTCAATCAGCACACGATACGGCGCATCTCGCTGAGCGTCTTTCGGGACGATGTAGTCGGCTGGATCGAAGCTATCGTTCTCAGTGGCCGAACTGATCGCATCCAGATCCGCATCTTGTTTAGCCTGCCGCTCGGTCTCGGTCAGCGCTTCCTGTTCTAGCTTGTACTTCAAGTATTCGCTGCGTTTGTAGTGCCAGTATGCGAGCTGCGTTTCGTAGCCATCCTGCTCACTGTGGTACAGGCTCTTGATGTGGTAGCCAGAGCGGTTCTCGATCCAGATCGCGACGACTGGCGGATCATCCGCGTCATAGGCCGAGCCGCCTATCACTTCGAGTTGCATGCGGTAGTGCGGCGCAGGGTCATAGCGATAAAGCATCCGTTGCCCGTCGATTTCGAATCGGCTCGGGTCTGGACCGAGGTTGCTACTAAGCCCGAGGATCGCTTTGATCGGTGCGGGCTGCCAAAGGATGACACCGATAAACGCGGCGACAGATAAGAGCAAGACCCAAGCGCTGCGTTTGGTGAAGTACCCACGTAGCGAGCGCCAATTGTTTTTGATGTGGAACACGATGCTAGCGGTGAAGGCGAAGCCGACGAACGCATGTACCGACACCGTCAAGATGTTGAACGGCAGGAAGAAGCCCATGATGCCGGTGATCACCATGATCACAAACAGCATGGCGATCAAAGTGGAGATCCAGTGGCGTTTCATGGCAGACGGCTTCACGCTTTCTCAGGAACAATTGCGCCGTGCTCTTTGAGCAGAGCATGTAGCTTAGCGATTGGCACTTGCCCGGGCGTCGTGCCGTCCTTCGCGGCGATGGTCGCTGCACAGGCCGCGGCTTGGCCCATCGCCATACATGGCGCCTGAACGCGCAGACCCGAGTTCGCCAATCGATCACTCGAAACACATCGCCCCGCCACGACAATGTTCTTACTGTTCTTGGGGATCAACGCCGACAGCGGAATAGTCGGCACGGTCCCTGGCTTCAACGGCTCGGGCTTCACGCCGTTTTTTGTATGCAGGTCCACTGGATAGAACGCATAGCAAATCGCATCGTCGAAGTGCCGACCACTGCGGTAGTCGTTGACCGTGATTACGGTCTCGCCCTTGATCCGGTAGCTCTCGCGAAAGCCAGGCTCGGGCTGGAGGTGCATGAGTCGCTTGCCTTTAGACTGTCGCAGCTTGTCAAGTACGGCCTTTCGACCGGTCAAGCTGGCCTCGGTCACGGTTCGTGCGTTCGTCGAATCGGCACCATGCACATAGATCGCGTGCAGCAGACCAGACCCTCGATTCGTTGGCCGACCCGGATCGTTACTTTGGCCAATGAGGAACTGGATCGAGCCGGGCTGCCGCTCATCTTCGCGCAGCCTTGCGTGGCCGAGCATCCCCGCCATCTCCGCGCCGCCGGTACAGTCGACAATCTGTTTGCATAACACCCGGCGCCGACTGCCAAAGCCAACACAATCAACCTGCCAACCGTTCGCAACCTTTGTAATCGACTGTGGAAACTCGTGGTACGCGATCTGCACGCCCGCCTGCGCACACTTTTCCTCGGCCAAGATGTAGTACAAAAACTGGTTGATGTGCACTTGGTTCTGCCAGTGACGGGCGGGCACTTTCGCAAAGTTTGGTAGCGTCCCGCCGTCCAACTCAACACATTCTTTGACGAGTTCCCAGCCGATACCCGCGATGATCTGCTTGCCCCACGCATCGAATAGACCGGGGAAGCACACGCCGCCGCGCGTGGTCATCCCACCGAGGTATGACGCCCGCTCCATCACGATGGTCTTCGCCCCCGCTCGACCTGCTTGGATCGCCGCGATCGTCCCCGCAGAGCCGCCACCAACGACTAACACATCGATCTCATCGGCAATGTCTTGGCCTTTTGGACCGGCGATACTCTCGGTCTCCGCGCCAAGGCTGACCTCGCTCGTAGTCGCAGCAGTTAGGCCAGCCAGCCCCGCTGCGCTGCCCATGAGAAAGGCTCGTCGACCGACTTCTTTACGATCGGCGTCAGATGGTTTCATAGCACGTCCTTCAAAAGAAAGCCCATTGATCTGACGCAGCAAACACGCCATCGATCACACCATTAAACCACAATATTTTTTTAGCGCCTGAATCTTTATGCAATGAAACTGGCAAGGGAGCTTAGTCTGCTCGCACGTTGCGTTTGAGCACAGCGTCGCGGGTATTGCTGCTGGCGTGGCCGTCGCCGAAGAGGATGTTAAGGCTGCCGCCAGCGCCGCCGTTCTCTTCGCCGCCTGCCGCATGACGCCAGCGGAGGTCGCCGTTACCAGGCGTGATGTTGCCATCGATATTCACGCCCGGGTTGATTGGGTCGTCGTTATCTGCCGCAGCGGAATTAAATACATCGGCGGTGTCGTTTGCCCCGTAATTATCGAGGCGGTCGAGCGCGGCATATGCGTCGCCGATGTACTGGCCATAGGCCGTGGTGTCGACTTGCCCAGCGTCAGCAACCATGAGGATTTCCGTCGGCCGCTTCATTCGGCTAATCGCATATGGCTTGAGGTTTCCCGCGTAGCTGTTATTAATCAAAAATGGCAAAAGCATGAGGTTGCCGCCATAGTGCAGCCGCCCGCCTTCGATCGTCGCCGAGGGACACTGGATCGCGGGGCTGGGTTGGTCCTGTCCACCCGCGCCATAATTTTCAACGCCGCTGTCAGTCATGTATGCAGCGATCTGCACCGCCCAGTCGGTCTGATCGCCTGCGACCGTGTTGCCATCGAAGTAGCTGATCGGCAGCAGGTCCTTGTTTTCAACGGTGTAGCCGTAGAGCCCGATACCGATTTGTCTTTGATTCGACAGGCACTGCATATCCGTCGCACTCCGCCGAGCAGCACTAAGAGCAGGCAACAGGATCGCAATCAATAACGCGATAATCGAGATTACAACGAGCAGCTCAATCAGCGTAAAAGCTAAAAGGTTTCGACGGATTCGCATATATGATGGCTCCTTTGTCTAAGCGAAATCTATATCGCCCATATGAAAGCAACGAACAAACGTACGCTGAATTGCAGCGGTTCCTAATTTCTTATGACGGCAAGCGCAACGCGGCTTTGCCAATCAATCAGCGGCGCTTCTGCGTGCCCTGATTTTGCTTCGTGCCTTCGGGGCGAGCCGCCTTGGGCAGTTTTTCACTGATGAAAGCTTCTGATGTCGGCTGAGTTTGATCGAAGCTACAAGCCTGCCACGGAGGCAAATTCGCACCCTGCCGCTTAATCGTTTCGCTATACCAGTGATATGAATCCTTAGGGATCCGCTTGCCTGTGGCGTAGTCGACGTAGATCAAGCCGAAGCGATCTTTGTAGCCTTCCGCCCACTCGAAATTATCCATCACCGACCATTGGAAGTAACCCTCAACAGGGATGCCTTCCGCGCAGGCCCGCTCGACATACGACAGATATCGCGTCAAGAAGTCGATCCGGTTGGGGTCGTGGACCTTGCCATCGACACTGACCCAGTCGTGGCAGCTCAGCCCATTCTCAGTGATCAAAATCGGGTACTCGTAGCGCTCATGGAAAAAACGGCAGGCCCAGTACAAACCCTCGGGCGTGACGGGCCATTCCATCGCAGTGACGGGGTGGCCTTCCGGATAAGGCACGTTCTCAACTTCACCATCCGCACCCGCGCGGACGACGCCTGCTTGATAAAGATTAAACGCACAGAAATCGACCGGCTCACTGATGAGCTTGAAGTGTTCAGCGGTCACCCTTGGCATCTTGTCCAAGCGTTGCTTGACTGCGGCCTCGGGGTATCGGCCGTGAAAGACCGGGTCTAACCACCAAGTTGTATTGAAGAGCGATTCGGTCGCGCCGTTGACCGTCGCGCTACGCGCCGCTTCGATATCGACGATGCGTTCGGTCGCGGGACTCGATACCGTGGCGACGGGCGCGATGCCGATGCGTGGCGGCTGCTTGGCGTGTTCTCGTATGACCTGCACCGATCGGCCATGCGCGAGCAAAGCATTGTGGCCGATCTGCAAGATGTCGGCTTCGGGCAGCTTTAAGCCCGGGGCGTGCGTGCCCTGCTCATGGCCGAGCAAGATGAAACACTGCGGCTCGTTGAGCGTGATCCAATTTTTCACACGGTCGGAGTAGCGGTCCACGATGATCCGCGTGTAGTCCGCGAACCATTCGATCATGTCCGGGTTCATCCAGCCGCCACGCTGGTGCAGCTTCAACGGCAGATCCCAGTGAAACAACGTGACGTAAGGCTCGATCCCCGCGTTGAGCAAGCGATCGATCAGCCCGTCATAAAACGCCAACCCCGCTTCGTTCACTGACCCAGTACCGTCGGGCAGGATCCGTGGCCAGCTGATGGATAGGCGATACGCTTGTAGTCCGAGCTCCTGCATCAGCGCGACATCTTCGCGCCAGCGCGTCACGTGCATACAAGCACGTTTGCCATCATGTCCTTGATAGACCTTGCCGGGCGTTGCGCAGAAGGCGTCCCAGACGCTGTCGCCGCGTGGGCAATCTTCGGAGGTCCCTTCGATCTGAAAAGAGGCCGCTGCCGCACCCCACACAAAGTCATCTGAAAAAGCCATACGTCAAAACCTTCTACTTCTCTTCAACGAAGCGATCGCATCGCTTCGGTTCATTTCTCTTCGTCGGCGACATAACGGACGTCGTCGAGGTAGAACGTCACCGGCTTGCCTTGGCCCGCAAGGGTCCAGTAGAAGCCGGTCTTAATTCGTTTCATATCCGTGCTTTGGCCGATCTCGACGCGGTACTTCCGCCAAGCATCGGTGAGGCGGACTTCTTTAAGTTCGCCAGAGCCCGAGTCGGGGTGCTTCTTATCTGCACCGAGTAGGCCAAAGCCGAAGGTGACCACTTCGCCACCTTTGTCGCCGCGCGCCCAAAACTCCAGAGCTGTTGCGCCGGACAGGTCATAGCCGCCCGCCGCATCGCCCCAATCATTGATCGGATCTTGCCAGACGACGCCAGCCCACTCATCCGCTGCGGTGTAAGAAATCTTGATGCAGCTCACGCCGTTCTTCGGGCTCGTCACGTTGCCGAGGTCGACCTTAATCGCGCCGGTGTTACCCATGTAACCCGCGGCGATCCAAGGCACGGGCTGACCGCCTTCAACATAAACCGCAGCAGGTAACTCCAGCGGTTGGCCGGGCTCGATCTTCGCAACGCCGCCCGGCTTCGCCGCTGGACCAGCTGAAAGCGGCACGTTCGCCACCGCGGCATGGCCAGCCGGGTCTTTCACAATCGCATAGACCCGATAGATCCCAGGCGTGTCCGGCAGCGTCACCGTGCATTGCGTGCTGCTTGCCGACGTAATGAGCTCAGGGAACGACGGCGGCGCATCCATCTTGTCACCGCCGGTGAAGTACTCGGTCGACTCGGCGTACAAGGACCATTGCACTTTCAATGGCTTGCCCTCAGGGTCGGTCGCGTCCAATGCGATCGTGACTTGCGAGCCGGGCTTGGCCTCATAGTCACCCTTGACCGCAAGGGAGTTGATCTTCGGTGATAAATCACTGGGCAGCTTGCCGGACCAGGCTTGCGTCATGGCGTCAACAGCAGCGAGCTTACTGCCGTCGGGCAAGAACATGCCAAACCAAGTCGTTGTCGCTTCAACCTTCGAGCCCCACAAAAAGGCGTAGCTACCTAGGCACATCTTCGAATCTGCCTTTAGCGCGTTGTAGACCTTGGCATAGACCGGGCCTTTTTGCGTGCTGCTTAATTCTTCAGGAGCTCCAAAAGAGTTCGCGCCAACTTCCCAAGTGCCTGCCGGGCCGAACTCCGCAACGACGTAAGGCTTCGTGATCCCGGCCTTCGCGTAACGCTCGGGGATGGACGCGGCACCCGCGTAGGTGTTGATCCCGACGATATCGATCGATGGGCAGAGCTTCTGGATCGACTCGAGCTTACGCCCTCCGATTTCTGCGATCACGGTCATCGTTGGGTGGTGTGGGTCAAGGCGTTTGATCATCGCGGCGCAGGCCTCGACGTGTGACCAGATCGCGGCGTTATCGCCCGCCTCATAGCCCTCCATCTCGTTGCCCACACCCCATGCCAGCACGGCCGGGTGATCCTTAAACTTCAGCACCGCTTGTTTGACTTGTTCAAGCTGCTCCGCGACCTGATTCAGATCGGTGTAGTCAAAGCCATGCCGTTCGTGGCCAAGCCACAGGCCAACCGTCACGGTCAAGCCCTTCTTGTGAGCGAGGTCGAGCACTTGCTCGGTCTCATCGCCGACGCCCCAAGTCCGGATCGAATTGCCACCCGCTTCAACAAGCAGGTCCATGTACTGGCTGCCTGCATTTTCCTTGAGATGCCAATCACCGCCAGCACCTTTAATGTCATACGGCTTGCCATCGCGTAATAACTGCCAACCCTGGTCAGTCTGCTTAAGCTCGACATGGACCGCCTTTGCATGAACGGTTTGCGTAGCCATACTCAGGGACAAGCACATCAAAAACATCAAAATCGCGTGAACATATCGTTGCATAGGGATCCATCTTTCAGAAGGATGACTTCTCATTTAAATTGGCAGGCTCTATCAGTCGCTCGGCACAGACCCAGTCGATTCATTGACTTCAAACCAAGCCATGAGTGGCCCGTCCTCATTTTCAGTCACGCCACCATCATCAGGCATCAAACCAACGAGCTTTCGCATCGCTTGATTACCTAGCTGTTGCGCGTCTTGGCAAACCGCAGTGAGTGTGGGCGAGGTCAGTAGGCGTGTCTCAGCATCATCAAAGCCAGCGATCGACAGCTGGCCAGGCACCGAGATGCCTAGCTTGCGCGTCTCGGTAATCAACCCGAGGCATGTCGCGGGGTCAGCAACAAAAAGTGCTGTAGGCGGTTCCACCATCGCGGCCAAACGCCTGGCGAGTTGCTCGCCTCCCTGCCGACTCGCGGGGACACGAAAATGCAGCTTCGAGTTGTAGTCGATGTCGGCCTGCTCCAACGCATCGAGGTAGCCGCCATAACGATCCGAGTGGTCTTTGTCTTCGACGATATTCGTACAAAACGCGATTTTTTGGTGACCTAACTCGATGAGATGCTCGACAGCATCTCGGCTTGCAGAACGCGAATCCACGTCCAAGCAAAGGCTTTCATAACCCTCGATCTCATCACCAATCACAACCGCAGGCAAACCCGACTGCAGGATTGCTCGGCATAAACCAACCGATGCCGAGGTCGTGCGGACAATCACGCCGCAGACACCCTTGCGTCGGAACACATCTTGAAACGTCTCACCACCCTGCCGACACGACTTGCCGTTAAGGACAAGCAGGTCAAGCTCGTTGTACTCGAGCCCGCTAGACATCCCGGCTAGGACACCAGCATCGTAGGGCGAGCCAAGCGTGATCGCATCTGTGAAGACGTAGGCAACATTCGTCGCTGAGAGCTTGCCCGTCTTAGGCTTGTATTGTTTTTGATTGATCACTTCGAGCACGCGCGCACGCGCGGACTCGCTGACCTTCGGGCTGTTGTTAATGACCCGAGACACCGTGGCGATCGAAACACCAGCTTGAGTTGCGATTTGCCGAACCGAGGCCATCAAATCTCTCCGTCTGTAGACGAGAAAACAAAATACTTTGGATTACGATTTTACTTAGTAGTTCGAAGCAAAGTTGCGCTCAACAAGCTCGCCAATCTTCTCGCTCGTGGCGTGGCCATCTAGGTACGAAAAGTTACCGTTCGAATCGGCATTGTGTCGGTATCGAATCACGTAGCCGTTGGTCGGCACGCCGTCGATATTAAGTGCAGGACCACCAGTGATTGGCACATCTCGGTCCGCTTGATCTGGGGGGAAGCCCATATCCGAAACCCATTGGCCGCTGTAGTTCGGCCCACTTGAGCCTTGACCGCTGTTCTGCGCCGCATCGCCCAACGCGATCACTTCAGACGGTCGCCGAATATCAGCCATTCGCTTCGTCGCTGCTGTGAGGCGATTGACCATCACCTTTTCATTACAGCTATAAGAAAGACGACGCTGATTGGGTAACGGCTCAAGGGTGCTATCGGGGCAAAGGTAGAAATCGCTGTCCTGATCGTCGGGCGTATCCATGTAGTCGTCAAAGTAATCGGTGAAATGCTGATCATCGCCGATACCGCCGCCGAACAAAGGCGCTGCATTATTACCATTAAACGCCGGAGCGATAAAACCCTTGTTGTCGACTTCAAAAGCGGTGATTGCGATCGCCATACTACGCATTCGGCTAAGGCATTCGGTGTTCGAAGCAGATCGACGTGCTGCACCCAATGCAGGGAGCAGGATCGCGATGAGTAGCGCGATGATTGAAATCACCACGAGCAGCTCGATCAGCGTAAAACCGTTTTTTGTTTGCTTTGACATCACGACCACCAAATTGAATTTGATCAGTTGACTTAAGAAACCCTCTCAATGCGGTTAAACATTGAAAGAGTAAATAATGGGGCAAATTATGCGTTGCGTCGTCGGCGCATCAGGGCAAGGCCACCTAGGCCGAGCAGCGCGAGCGAGGATGGCTCGGGGACGACTTCGGTAATCACCGAGATATTGTCGATCTCAAGGATCGAGGTTGAGCCCCCCGCGGCACCCGCCGCGGCATTAAATTGCAGTGTCACACCACCGGATACATCTGGGCCGAGCACGCCGCTGTAGGTGTAGAGGGTCCAGTCGGTTGCCGATGGTGGGAAAAGTGGGCCTCCGTTGACAAAGGCATTGCTAGATGTGCCGCCACCGCTGAGCTCTGAGAATACCTCTGCAAATTGAACGCCACCAACCGTGGCGCTACCCCGTGCGTAAAAAGAAATTTCCACTGCAGCACCAGGAACCAATTGACCTGCAAACAGGTTAGCCTGCTTCACGGTTGCTGCTGAGGGCGCATCATTGTTGACGATTCGGCCGTAAAAATCACCTTCCTGAGCTGTGCCATCATTGATGGCTTCAAACGTCTGCGTTCCTCCGATGAAGATCGCCCAGTCGCTGGTATCACCCGCTTCAAACCCGCGATTCGAGTTACTCACTTCGGTGGGAGCAGCTAATGCAGTACCAGCGGTCAGTGCGGCGATGGCGGTCAGTGCGGTAACGGTTGCGATTCTCTTCATAGCAGGGGTCTCCAGGTTTTCACTCGAGCGAGTGCGTGGTATTGCCCGTCCTCCTAAGACAGGCACAAGATTTGGCCGGGCAGAACGCTTCTTGCCCGAGTTGTTTTGTTCAAGCCCGCCAGTCACGGCGGCCCACTCACTATTATGTAACAGTTACAATCAAGTGGTGAACACTTAGATGTTACCGATAACGTGCCTAGAGTCAAGGCATTTCTAGAAAAAATCTCGACTTTTTCTAAAATTTGCCTATTATGTAGTCGTTGAATCAATTAGCTCCTACCAATAAAACGTTCAAATGTAACAGTATGTAACGGATTAGACTTGATCAGAACACTAAAAACAATCCCAACTGGGCCTTTGGCCATCCTGCTGATTGCGGTAGTTTCCTCCGCCGCCATCGCGTTTTGGCCTACGAAAAAGAGCGAAGGTCTCGTTTTTTGGACTTTCGCTCCCCACCATGCGCGGATGTATGGGCCCGTTATTGAAGATTGGAACGCAAGTGCTCAAGAAAAAGGCGTCGAACCGATTCAAATGAATGTGCTTTCGATGGGGGCGCTCAACCGCCGAACACAATCTGGCATGTGGGCCAAGACGCCGACTTCCGACCTCGTCGAAATCGAGCAGCCCTCTGTCGCACGCTTTATGGCCGGGCCCGTTGAAGAAGTCGGGTTCTACGACCTGACTGACCGCCTTAAAGAAGAAGGCATCTATGAAAAGCTCAACGAGCCATCTTTCGCGCCGTGGTCAAGCCGTGGCCGAATCTTTGGCCTACCTCACGACGTGCACCCGGTGCTGTTGTGCTACCGAGCAGACCTTGTTGAAGCTGCAGGGATCGACGTCTCCAAGATTGAGACGTGGGATGATTTCGAGCAGGCCATGGGGGAACTGGTCGAGGACACCGATGGCGACGGCGACACAGACCGTTACGCACTGGGCCTATGGTTCACCTCAGCCCGTGATGTCGAGACACTACTGCTCCAGGCAGGCGGTGGAACCTTCAACGAACAAGGCCGATCCATCATAGCTAGCGATGTAAACGCGCAAGTCATCGCACGGATGGTGCGCTGGTGCGTCGGGCCAAACCGAATCGCGATCGACGCGCCTGAGTTCAGCCCATCGGGCAACGAACTAAAACTCCGGGGCAGCGTCGTCGCAGCGCTAATGCCCGACTGGCTGGCGGGGGTCTGGATGAACGACATGACCGCGCTCGGCGGCAAGCTCAAGCTCATGCCCCTGCCCGCTTGGGAAAAAGGCGGCCGACGCACCTCCGTCATGGGCGGAACCATGATCGCGATCCCCAAAACGACCCGTGACTTCGACTCGGCCTGGGCGTTTGCAAAAGAGCTCTACCTCTCGCCGAACCTTGCACAGAAACTGTTCGAGTCCAACCACATCATCTCCCCTGCGATCGACTTATGGGACGAGCCTTATTACGCGGTGAAAGAGCCTTATTTTTCAGGCCAACAGTCCGGCCTGATGTATATCGACCAAGCCCCCAACGTCCCCT
>JBGCDC010000120.1:0-3282 GCA_045105055.1 Phycisphaeraceae bacterium
GCTCGAATATCGCAGTGGGTAGTATGGGTATTCGGTCTCAAACCGTACGCGCAGTGGTGGGAGCAGCTCGCCAACGGACAGTGTTTTTTCGCCTTTTTTAGGCGTGACTTCGATGCACAAGAACGTGAAGCCGTGCTCGACGAACCACGCCATGTGGCCGGGGTCTTCGGTCGGGAAGCCGCGTTTTTTCAGATAGCCATTGAGCCCGTCCAGCGCGTTCTGCCCCACGCCGCGCACCGGCTGGATGTCGTAAGGCCCGACCGTTACCTGTCGGCCTAGTTCGATCGAATCGTTAGCGGCCGCCGTAGGGGCATTATCGGCCAACAGTAGGCCATCAGCGTCATTGTTGCGTGCTCGGGGTACTTGCTGGATGAGTGTCTCGTAGGCGAGCTCGCCCAACTCGTCGAATAGCCCCGGCTCCGCGAGGCTGTAGCCGTCCTGTTCCAGCGGCTCGGTGGGTAGCGCGATCAGCCATGTCAGCTTCTCCGGCAGGTTGCCCTGCTCGTCCGGCGTAATTTCATACGTGATCCCCAGAATCAGGTCCTCGATGCCATCACGATGGATCAACAGGGCTTGTTGCTCGGCCTGGCCGATCTGGCCCGCGTAGTTCACCGGCACCATGCAGCAGGCGTCCGCCTTTTTGGGTGCATCGAAGAACAGGGTCAAGGTGAAAATAAGGCATGTCAGCGATAACAGCAGGCGGGTCGGCATGGTGGATTCTCTCGAGCGGGGTGATCAGTTACCTCTACCTAGACGCTCGGTCAACCTAAAGGTTCAATCGCATACCGATTATGCGCCCAATCGCTACAATTCAATCTCAGGCTCCGATCAAAGCCCTTTAGTTAGACCCCGTTCTTTACGCTCCACCGCGCCCAATATGCGCGGCCGATTTGTTGTGAACCCTAAGACGGACTTAACCACGGAACCTCCCCATGCTCGGCAACCTCTCCGATAAATTTGAAAACGCACTCCGCAAGCTCTCCGGCAAAGACGAGATCAGCGAATCCAACGTTCGTGAATCCATGGACGATGTGCGCACCGCGCTGCTCGAAGCAGACGTGCACTACGAAGTCGCCGAGAAGTTCTGCGAAAAAGTCCTGGAACAATCGCTCGGCGAATCGGTCATGAAAGCCGTCGAGCCCGGCGAGCAGATGATCAAGATCGTCCACGACGAGCTGGTCCGTTTGCTTGGCGGCGACGAAGCGGTCGAGGCCGCTGATCAAGGCGACGCCTACCAGCCCGGCACGATCTCCAGCGAGCAGGAGCTGCTCTTTGTCTCGCCCGGCCCAACCATCGTCATGATGTGCGGCCTGCAAGGCTCGGGCAAAACCACGACCTGCGGTAAGCTCGCGGCCCACCTTAAAAAGAAAGGCAAGAGCGTCATGCTCTGCGCCGCTGACTTGCAGCGCCCCGCTGCGGTGAAGCAGTTGCAAGTCTTGGCAGAGCAGGTCGAAGACGAAATCGAAGGTGCCGGAGCCGTGAGTTTCTATGGCGAGCCTGAGAAGTGCGCTGAGTATGGCAAGGCCGTCGGCGTCGCTGTCGATGTTTGTAAGAACGCACTCAAACAAGCCAAGGCCGACAAGATCGATGTCCTCATCCTCGACACGGCTGGACGTCTGCATATCAACGACGACTTGATGGGCGAGCTCCGCCGAGTCAATGCGGCACTGATGCCGCAGAACATCTTGCTTGTCATCGATGCGATGACCGGCCAAGACGCGGTCAACTCCGCCAAGGCCTTTAACGATCAGCTCGAACTCGACGGCGTCGTCCTTACCAAGTTCGACTCAGACACCCGTGGCGGCGCGGCACTCACCGTGCGCGAAGTCACCGGCAAGCCCATCAAGTTCATTGGCGTCGGCGAAAAAATGGACGCCCTCGAAGCCTTCCACCCCACACGGATCGCCTCGCGAATCCTCGGCATGGGCGACATCGTCTCGCTCGTCGAAAAAGCACAAGAGCAAGTCAGCGAAGAAGAAGCCCAGGCTCTGCAAGACAAGATGGCCGAGGGCAAGATGACGATGGACGACTTCCTTAAGCAGCTTAAGCGCATCCGCAAGATGGGCTCGATGAAGTCGCTGCTCGGCATGATGCCCGGTATCGGCAAGGCCCTCAAAGACCTGCCCATCGAAGAAAAACAAATCGACCGCACCGAAGCGATGATCCAATCGATGAACGGCGACGAACGCCAAGACGTCGATCTACTGAACAACAGCCGACGCCGACGCATCGCGAAGGGCTCGGGCGTCGATCAGAAAGACGTCTCGCAACTGGTCAAGGGGTTCGAGATGGTCAGCATGATGGGCCAGCAGATGTCGGGCATGGGCGCGATTGGCAAGATGAAAGCCATGGCCGGCATGGGCAGCCCCGAGATGGCCGCGATGGCACAAAGCGCGGGCATGGCCGGGCGAAAGGGATCGACCAAGCAACCCTCTAAATACAAACAGCGGAAAAAACGCAAGCGCTAAAATAAACGATGCCTCGCGTAGCTTCATGGCGTAAGCCCAGAGCCGCGATATCAGAGCTTGTATCAACAGTGAAAAGATTGTTTTAACCGACTGCTCCTGGCTTACGCCACGGAGCGATGGAAAGACCGTTGCAAAAAAAATCTCCCTACCAACTCGTCGCCTTCGATATGGACTCGACTTTGATCCAGGCTGAGTGCATTGATGAAATCGCGAAAGAAGCGGGCGTCGGCGAGCAAGTCTCGGCCGTGACTGAAGCGGCGATGCGCGGCGAGCTCGACTTCGCGCAGTCGCTCGCTCAACGTGTTGCGTTGCTCAAGGGGCTGGATGTGGATGTTCTCGAAAGCGTCTACGAACGCATCGAATTGATGCCAGGAGCCGAGGCGTTGCTTGCGTCACTCAAGCAGAACAATATTAAGACCGCGATCCTCTCCGGCGGGTTCGTGTACTTTGCTTCGCGCTTCGCCGAGCGCCTTGGGATCGATGTGTATCACTGCAACGACCTCGAAGTCACCGACGGCAAACTCACCGGCAAAACGCTAGGCCCGATCGTTGATGCACAAGCAAAAGCCGGTCACCTCGTCGCACTGGCCAAGCAATGGGATCTCCCCATTTCGCAAACGGCCTCTGTCGGAGACGGTGCAAACGATCTAAAAGCCATGGCCGCCGCGGGTTTAGGTATCGCGTTTTGTGCCAAGCCGACGGTGCAAGAGCAGGCGGACATCGCTGTGAATGAAAAAGACCTGACGAAGCTAATCCCCTTATTAGGCTTGAAATAGCCCTTGCATCAATAGCCCTCATCGCAAGATGGGGGTTC
>JBGCDC010000121.1:0-4145 GCA_045105055.1 Phycisphaeraceae bacterium
CTTGTCTTCGGTCGCCTCGTCCATCGAAAGCATGAGCTCCTGAATCGCGGCGTCGCCAACGAGCAGTTTCTTCTTCTCGTTAGGCTCGGGGACCTCGCCACGCCAAAAGCCAAACAAATACGGCGGGCGAAAGCTGCTTTCTTCCCACGCCTCTTCGCTGACATCAATACGCAACATCGGCAGCTCGCCTTTGTCGTTCGCCTTGCGTTGCTCTTCGGAGCGATCTTCGGCAGGCGGGTCAACGAGAGCGGTGTACACCGTCTCACCGGGCGCGAGTTCACGGCCCGTCGCGGCGCAAACGCCGGTGGGTCGTTGGATGTCGTAGGTGTTGGAGAGTTGGCTCATGGGTTACATCGGTGAAGCTGTGTCGTAGCGTGTTTGGTTCAATGCTCTCTAAAAGTGGGGCAGACATTCTTGTCTGCCTCTCGGCAACGCCGCGATTGGTTGATTCGATTCGGCTTGCGCCGACGGCAGACAGGAATGTCTGCCCCACTGGATGATTAGTCCAGCCCCAACTGCCGCTCCGCCGCGGTCACGGTCTGTTCGATGAGCGTCGCGATGGTCATGGGGCCGACGCCGCCGGGAACGGGGGTGATCATGGAGGCTTTAGCCGCGGCGGGCTCGAAGTCGACATCGCCGACGTTGCCTTCGTTGTAGCCCGCATCCATGACAACGGCACCTTCTTTGATCCAGTCGCCTTGCACGAAGTTGGCTCGGCCGACGGCGGCGACGACGATGTCGGCTTGCTTAACGATATCGCCTAGGCCTTGCGTCTTGCTGTGGCAGATGGTGACGGTGGCGTTCCGGTTGAGCAGTAGCCCGGCCATGGGCTTGCCGAGGATCGCGCTTCGGCCGATGACCACGGCGTGCTTGCCCTCGATCGCCACGTCATACGCATCGAGCAATCGGACGATGCCTTCGGGCGTGCAGCTTGCAAAGCCCGCTTCGCCGAACCACATATGGGCGAAGGAGCCGAAGGTCACGCCGTCGACATCTTTGGTGACGGGGATGGCTTCGAACGCGGCGCGTTCATCGACTTGTTTAGGCGAGGGGTGCTGTAGGAGGATGCCGTTGATCGCGGGGTCGTTGCCGAGCTTCGTGACGCAGTCGACGACGTCTTTAGTCGTCGCGGTGTCGGGCAGTTCGACCTTGTGCGAGGTCATACCGATGGACTCGCAGCGTTTTCGTTTCATCTGCGTGTAGGTGATCGACGCGGGGTCGGCACCGACGAGGATGGTCGCGAGGCAAGGCGTCTTGCCGGTCTTGTCTTTGATGGCTTGGACACGCAGAGCCGCGGCATCGAGCAGTTCCTTGGCGACGCGTTTGCCATCCATGAGCGTTGCGGTGGTAGTCATGAAGGGATTATAGAGTGGGGCGAAGCCCACGGTTTCAAACCATGGGCGTCTAGCGTGTATACACTCTCGACATGCCCGCGATTCTGCTTTCTATTGGTGACGAACTCACGCTTGGCCAGACGGTCGATACGAACGCCGCTTGGCTCTCAGCTAAGCTGTCGAGCTTAGGCATTGCCTGCGTCGAGCATCGGACGGTGGCCGACGATTTGGACCGGATTGCGACGACGATCCAGCAGTGTGCCGAGCTCGCAGAAGTGCTCATCATCACCGGCGGGCTCGGGCCAACCGATGATGACCTGACCCGCCCCGCGCTGTCCAAGGCGATGGGCGTCGACCTGATCGAAGATCCAGCGAGTGTCGATCACATCGCGGCCTACTTCCAAGGCCGAGGCAGAGAGATGCCGCTGCGCAATCGCGTGCAGGCGACGCACCCCCAGACCAGTACGATGATCGAAAACACTTGCGGCACCGCCCCCGGGATACAGGCAACGCTCGGGCAGTGCGAGATCTTTGTCACGCCCGGCGTGCCGCGTGAGATGTTCGCGATGTACAGCCGAGACATCGAGCCTGCCATCAAAGCCATGGCCGGCACCGCGCGGACGATCCTCACCACCAAGCTCAACAGCTTCGGCTCAGGCGAGTCCGACATCGCAGAAAAGCTCGGCGACCTCATGGCCCGTGATCGCAACCCCGTCGTTGGCACCACCGTCGCCAACGGCCTCGTCTCCGTCCGCATCCGCAGCGAAAACGAAGACGCGCTCAAGGCTCAAACGATGCTCAACGAAACACTCGAACACGTCCAAGCCAAGGTCGGCCCACTCGCGTTTGGCCTCGATGACACCACACTGCAAGACGCGGTCATCGCGCTACTCACCGAGCAAGGCAAGACCGTCGCGACCGCAGAGTCGTGTACCGGCGGGCTCATCGCGGGGATGCTCACCGATGTGCCCGGGTCCAGCGCGGCGGTGCTCGGCGGATGGGTGACGTACGCCAACGCGATGAAGGCCGAGCAACTCGGCGTGCCGATGTCGCTCATCGAGCAGCACGGCGCAGTAAGTCAACCGGTCATCGAAGCGATGGCACAAGGTGCCTTGCAGCACAGCGGCGCAGACTTCGCCCTCGCCACCTCCGGCATCGCGGGGCCCGGCGGCGGCACCGATGAAAAACCCGTCGGCACCGTATGGATCGGCCTAGCCACCCGCGACGGCGACAACACCCGCACCCTCTCACGACTCGCCCACCTCCCCGGCGACCGTACCACCGTCCGCGATCGCTCCGCCAAGTGCGCGTTGCAACTGCTCCGGCTCACACTCATGGGCGAAGACATCAATCAATTGAAATGGGTACGTAAGTCGAAATGATCTCTCACATGACATGAGTGCTCTATTCGGCTTCGCCGATCATCAGACAGGAATGTCCGACCACCCTCTCCCAAAGAACACGACCATCAACTTGGTATTGCCTTGACCCCAACACCCAAAACCCAAAACCCAACTCCCGCCCAAGCCATCCCACCTGGGCGGATTGATATCCACAGCCACATCCTCCCCGGCATCGACGACGGCTGCACCACGGTCTTGGAATCGCTTGAGTCCATCCGCGCATTGATCGACCATGGCTACGTCGGCACGATCTGCACGCCCCACTGCTGGCCTAAGAACTACCCGCATATCACGCCCAAGCACATCGCGCTTTGGCGTGACGCGTTGGCTGACGAGATTGAGAAGGCCGAGCTTGACTATCGGCTCTGGACCGGCGGCGAGCTGCGGCTATTCCCCGGGGCGATCCAGTGGATGCAGGCCAATGGCGTGCCAACCCTGGCGGACTCGCGCTACGTCCTCTGTGATTTTTGGGAGCCGCGCTGGGATGACTATATCGACGAGACACTCGACTGGCTCATGGGCGAAGGCTACACGCCGATCCTGGCGCACCCCGAACGCTCGCCAACACGCGACGGCTACGAAGCGCACCTCGACCGTATCGTGGCAAAGGGCGTGCTGCTGCAAGGTAACTTCCGCTGCTTCACCGGCGAGGAAGGCCACTACCCCGACCAAACCGTCAGGCAATACATGAACGAAGAGCGGTACACCCTGCTCGCGCTCGACATGCACCGGCCCGATGCGCTGCCAGGCCGACTCGACGGCATCGCACTAGCCTGCGAAGAGTTCGGCGAAGAAAAGGTCAATGCGATGACGGACAGCGAAGTACGCCGATTGATTTTCAACGGATAATTGACCAAGCACAATAGCCGGGGACCTACGGGCCCCGGACGCTCGCAGATGTCCTGTAGTGATCGACCGCATGTTTTCTCGTCCGGCGTCGGTAGGCCGCCGGCTATTTTGGATCTCTACTTTCAACGCAGCGCAAGTCAAGCGACCCCGCATCGGTACAATCCCCCTATGCCTGACTCGGCCACCGCCTCAAGACAAACCGCCAAGTTCCCACCGCTTTGGCGTAACGCCAGCTTCACGCTGATGTGGACCTCCACCGCCGCCAGCGGGTTCGGCGACCGGATGATCATGCTTGCGGCGCTCGCACTGCTCGGCGGGATGGCTCAGACCGCAGACTCTGCGGGCATCCTCGCCTCAACGCAGTTCTTCTTCTTCCTGCCTTACCTCATCTTCAATATCGTCGGCGGCTGGTTGGCCGACCACCTGCCGCGCAAGTGGCTGCTGCTGGTCTGCGATGAATCGCGCGGCATGATCCTGCTCGGCTCGTTCCTCTTGCTGCTTTCCGCGTCGGGCGAGGCAACCCAACCCGAAGGCGTGCACTGGAAGGTCTACGCCGCCC
>JBGCDC010000122.1:0-6820 GCA_045105055.1 Phycisphaeraceae bacterium
GCACAGGTCAGCCCGTTGATCGTAAGCAGACCCAGCGACGGCGGGCAGTCGATCAACACGTAGTCGAACTGCTTGATGAGTTCCGCGCACTTGTTTCGCAAGAGCGTTTGAGCAAGACCCGTTTTCACCATCTCGGCAAGCTCGGACTCGATCCCCGCGAGGTTCGTGTCGGCGGCGAGCACGACCAGTCGGCTACAGCCATCCACGGTGCGCACGACTTCCGCGGCGCTGACCTCGCTGTCGGTGAACAGGTCGTAGATCGTGAGGTCGAGTTCTTCGGGGTCGATGCCTAGCGACAGCGTGAGGTGCGCTTGCGGGTCAAGGTCGATCATCAAGACGCGCAGGCCCGACGCGGCGAGCGCAGCGCCAAGATTGACGGTGGTCGTCGTTTTACCAACGCCGCCTTTCTGATTGATCAGCGCCATGCGGCGGGGCGAAGCGGGTGCGGGCAAGGCTTCAAGCGTGGGCAGGGTCGGCGTGTCGGGCTCGGCTGGTTGGGTGGGTTCGTTTGGCTCAGATGGCTCGGCTGACCCGGCCGCTGAAGCGACCTCCGCCGGGGTTTCCGCTGGAGCCTCCGCTTCCGCTTCTTCCTTACGCTGCTGTTCGACCCATGCGGGCTCGGGCACCGCGTCATCGTCCATCGCGTCGGTCGCCTCGACCACGACCGGCTTCTCGGGCATCGGCACAGACCCGTAGGGCCCGCCTTCGTTGTGGGCGGTCGTTTCGGCTGGCTCGGTTGTGTTGCTGGGCTGGTCCACGGGACGCCTCCATGCGTCTAGAGGTGATGGGTCTTTTCTGCTGCCGAGTATAGCAGTCCCTGATCGCACGAAACAGGTTCAACCCCGCGGGCTGGTAAGATTCGTTCTCACACCGCAGTCTATTTAAACCATGGAACAGCCACACATGTATCGACCCTTGCTCGCATCGATCGTCTGCCTGGTATTGCTTGCCATCGCGCTGAAGCCCTCTGTCGTTCAGGCGCAGCAGGGCGAGCCACAGGCCAGGCCCAACATCATCTTCGCCTTCGCCGACGACTGGGGCCGCTACGCCAGTGCCTATCGCGAAGCCGACCGCGCGACGATCAATGATGTTTTCGAGACGCCGCACTTCGATTCGCTGGCGAAGCAGGGCGTGTTATTTTGGGATGCGCATGTAAGCTCACCCTCGTGCAGCCCATCGCGGACCGCTGTCCTCACCGGCCGACACTTCTTCCGCAACGGCAGCGGCGCGCAGTTGCACAACCCTTGGACAGGCGACCCGGAAGCCGACCCCGTCAAGAAATTAGAGAGCTACCACACGCTCCTCGAAGACGCGGGCTACCACACCGGCGTCACCTACAAGACGCACGTCTCGATGCACCTGTTCGTCAGCAAAGATCACCAGTACAACAAGGCCGGCGGCAAGGTCAACGCGTTTTCGCAGTTCGTCTCGCAGGCGAAAACCGACGACGAGATGAAAGGCCGCAAGCAACAACTGCTCGACATGGTCCGCGGCAACATGCAGCAGTTTCTCGCCGCCCGCGAAGACGGCCAGCCCTTCTGCTGGTACTTCAGCCCGACCAACCCGCACCGCGCCTGGACGCAAGGCTCGGGCAAAAAACTCTGGGGCATCGACCCCGACTCGCTCAAGGGCAAGATGCCCGCGTTCGTGCCGGACGTTCATACGATCCGCGAAGACATGGCCGACTACCTGGGCGAGTGTAAAGCCTTCGACGAACAGATCGGCGTCCTTATCGATGAACTGAAAAAGCAAGGCCTCTACGAAAACACCATCCTCGTCATCTCAGGCGACCACGGCGCACCGGGCTTCCCACGCGGCAAGACCAGCCTCATCAACTTCGGCAGCCAGGTCCCGCTACTCATCGTTTGGCCCAAGGGCGTCGCCAACCCCGGAAGGCGCATCGATAATCCGACCAACACCATCGATCTCGCGCCGACCTTCCTCGAAGCCGCGGGCCTGCCCGTGCACCAACAAATGGATGGCAACTCCCTCTTGCGAATTCTGAAAGACGGCGAAGCGGCAGGCCACACCGAACTCGGCAACGAGTTCATCATCACCGGCCGAGAGCGACACAAAGTCGAAGCCCGCGCAGGGCACTTGCCCTACCCCTCGCGCGCGATCCGCACGAAAGACTTTCTTTACATCAAGAACTTCAAGCCCGATCGCTGGCCACAGTTCGACCCGCCGATGAGCAAAGGCCAACGCACGCACGGCGACTTCGACGGCGGCCCCACCAAGGCGTGGTACGCAGAAAATCAAAGCGATCCAAAGTTCAAGACGGCCATGGACTACGCCTGGGGCCTGCGACCCGCGGAAGAACTCTACGACCTGCGCAACGATGTCGATCAGATGATCAACCTCGCGGACGACCCAAAGTTTGCCGCGGTTAAAACCGAGTTGGCTGGCAAGCTGATGGACGTGCTCATCACCGGCGAAGACCCCCGCGTCGTCGGCGAAGGCGACGCGTTTGATAAGCCGCCGTATTGGAAGAAGAACCGTTAGAAAACATAATTGCTAATGCGCCTTTCTGCTTTACGGGACAAGCGACTTTCTAACTCCCCTCCCTCCGAGGGATGGGGCGGGGCAGGGTGCCAGCGACCCTTGATTGCTGACAAGCACAGGTTGCTCGACACCCCCTCCCAACCTCCCCCTCGAAGGGGGAGGGGTTAAGGCAAAACACCAAGAAATAAACGATGCTTCATTTTGCATCGTCTCCACTTCGATATTTAAGGAAACTACTTTGACGCATCCCAGGTTCAATCAGCACGCGATCGCTCTACTACTCGCATCTGCTTTAGCGTTTTCGCTAGTCGGCTGCGCCGCATCGCAAGGCGACGCATGTACAAATCAAGTCTGCGACGAGCCGAGCTTCTTGGATCCGGTCCCGCCTTCCGCCAGCACGTTCATCCCCGACAAAATCGTCGACACCTACTGGCACGGCCAATATGTCCGCGTTAATAAAGAAGTCGCCTCCGCCAAAGACGTACAGGTCGTGTTCTTTGGCGACTCGATCACCAAAGGCTGGTCGATGCTCCAAGCAAAGGGCAAGCCCGTCTGGGACAAGCAGTTCGCCAAGTATAACCCGATCAACATGGGCAACTCCGGCGGGATCACGCCGACCATGCTCTACCGCGCGACGCAAGGCAACCTCGACTTCCCAAAAGGTCAAGCGCCCGACGTCGCCGTCCTGCTCTGTGGCACCAACAACTATGGCGTTAGCCAAAGCGCAGGCGGCAAGGTGCAATGGGACCTCGGGATGAAGACCGACCCTCGCGAAGTCGCCGACGGCGTCCGCGCCATCGCACAGACCTTCCGCAGCAAGCTCCCCGGTACGCGCGTCATCGTCCTCGCCATCCTGCCCGTCAAGCAAGACGCGAAGTGGATCAAGGTCCAAGAAACCAATCGTATCCTTGCCGAGTACAACTACCCCAAGGACGAAGTGGTTTATCTCGATCTGAAAAATCAGTTCACCGATGCCGAGGGCAAGCTAAAGCCCAACCTCTTCACCGACGGCACCCACCTCACCACCGAGGGCTACCAAGTCATGGCCGACGCGATCCAACCCGAGATCGATCGGCTGATTAAGTTGGGGCCGGTGAAGTAGCGTTTGAAAATGACATGATTTTGAAGTCATATCGATCCGGAAGCCCATAGATTTAATCTGTGGGCTTCTTTCATGGTTTGCCTTGATCACGAAATGACCACACCGCGGCCCCTTCATCGGCGTGCCTAAGGATGTAGTTAAATGCATTGATTTGGTGCTTGCGGTCTTTGATACGAACGATCTTGCCCTTGCGTGCCCACACGCCGCCTGGCGTGGCGTGGCCCGCATCGACCAACCGTTTGGCGGATTCTTTTTTAGCGATCCCCACATAGTGACGTACCGGGTCAGTGGCGCGAAGCCCACGAATTGAATCCGTGGCCTTCTGCGCAAGTGGGAAGTTTGCGAGCAGGTGTAAGTGCATCCCGCCCACCGCGATCGCGATCACTTCGATCTTGTGGAAATCAACCAATGCGCATCGAATCGATTCAACGGCTAACGCTCGCGCTGCTCGAGGAAGGATCACTGCGTCGCGCGTCATACGCTCTTTCGCGGCGTAATGTCTGTCTTCATAAACACCCGCTGGCGGCGGCGACTTGTAATCCCCTTCGACGTGCTCACGATGTTTACGTGTGCGGAATCCACGAGGGTCTCCGGGTAGCCATGTCCCGTAGGTGTTTGCCATGCAGTGGCACCACCCCGGATGAATGGACTTGTTTTCACTGCTCATTGCATTGATCCCCGGAAGCCCACAGATTCAATTTGTGGGCTTCGCTTTGAATTCTAGCAACTGCTCTACTTTGTATTCCCTAGCGGCTTATATAGCTTGCCTTTCAATCTGCGAAGAATCAGCCAGCTGACGAAACCGATCGGTAGGATCACCGCTAGCCAAGGGATGAATGCGACGATGACTAGTGATGCGTTGGTAAAGAAGCCGCCGACGGCACCGAGGGAGTCGGACCAGGTTCGTCCGATTTGCGTCGCGTAGCCGGGCTCTTCGGTGGGTTCTGGGATGTAGTCCTTGATCTCTTCGATGCTGAGCGTGACGGTGGAGAGGGAGGTGAGATCTTTGAGGACGTTGAGCCGACCTTGGAAGCGTTCGATGTCGCCGCGGACACGTGCGATTTCGCGCTCGACCGCGAGGATGTCTTTGAGTGACTTCGTGCTCTCATTGAGGTGCGCGTGCAGGCGTGTTTCTTCTTTGATGAGGTTGCGCAGGCGGGCTTCGATGTCTACATACTCAGCGGTGACTTCTTGGCTGTCGCTGCTGACGCTGCGGACTTGGCCGAGCTTTTGGCTGCCTTGAAGGAAGGCGTCGTATTGGGTGGAGGGGATGCGCAGGGTCCATTCGCCTCGGCGGGGTTCGCCTTCGCTGCCTTGGATGCTGGAGCGGGCGATGAATCCGTTGTGTCGTTTGGCGAGGTCGCTCACTTGTTGCGTCACGCCCGCGAATTCATCAACAACGAGGCGGACCTCTGCGGTGAAGATGATCTTTCGCTGCGAGGCGGGTTGATTGTTGAGGGCGGTCGGCGCGGCGTTCGATCCGTTCTCGGCGCGATCTGATGCGACGCCTGTTTCGTAGACGGCGTAACCCGCTTCCGAGTCGGCGGGCGACATCGCGTAGTCGGCAGACGTTTCGTACATCGCCTCCTCTTCTGCACCGCAGGCAACAAGCAGCAACAAAACAAACGAGAGGGAAAGGATCAGGACGTGTCGCATGGCATCGCTCCGGTGAGGGGGTCTGCCGATATAGACGCGTTGTGCTTTGGTCGGTTCAATCTGCTTGCGAGTTTGTCTTCGTCGCGACGCGTCGAACAGCGGGGAGGATGACGGATTGGAGTTGAGCGATCGTGGCTTGCCAGTGGGCGGTTGATTTGCGGAGGTGCTGTTGGCCTTGGGCGGTGAGGTGGTAGACCTTGCGGGGGCGGCCGTTGTGGGTGGTGGGAGTCGCGGCGATGTGGCCTTGGGTTTCGAGTTTGTTGAGCAGGGGGTAGAGGGAACTGTCGGAGAGGGATTGGCTGAGGGTGCGTTTAAGTTCGCGTTGGATTGCGTAGCCGTGGGCCGGGCCGTCGGTGAGGATGGCGAGGATGAGGATGTGGGTTGAGCTGCGGAAGAGGTCGCGGCGGGCGGTAGCGTCGGTTTGCATAAAATTAGTGTATCGATATTGGATGTATCCGGGTTGCGAGTGCTGGTGGGCGTACTAAACTGTCTGTCTGAAGTCTTAAGCCGTTAGCGGCTTGGCTAAATGTAAAACTCAAACCCCTAACCCCGGACCCCAACCCCATGGCCAACGGCACGATCACACAAGTCATCGGCTCGACCTTCGACGCCCAGTTCCCCGAAGACAGCCTCCCCGAAATCTATAACGCGGTCGAAGTCAACTACAAAGTCGGCGAAGAATCCATCAACCTCTTCGGCGAGGTCCAGCAGCACCTCGGCGGCGGACAGGTCCGCGCAGTCGCACTCGGCTCGACCGACGGCCTAACCCGTGGCGCAACCATTACAGACACCGGTGCTCCGGTCTCCGTGCCCGTCGGTGAGCAAGTGCTCGGCCGAGTCTTCAACCTGCTGGGCAACCCGATCGATGAGAAAGGCCCGGTCTCTTCCGACCGGCGGATGCCGATCCACCGCAAGCCCCCGGCCTTCTCGCAGCTCTCGCCAAAGACCGAGATCCTCGAGACTGGTATTAAGGTCGTCGACCTGCTCTGCCCGTTTGTTCGTGGCGGCAAGATCGGCCTGTTCGGCGGTGCGGGTGTCGGCAAGACCGTCATCATCCAGGAGATGATCGCCCGTGTCGCGAAAAACTTCGGCGGCTACTCCGTCTTCTGCGGCGTCGGCGAACGTACCCGTGAAGGCAACGACCTCTGGGGCGAAATGGCCGAGTCGGAATACACCGATGCGGACGGCAACACGGCACACGTCCTTGATAAGGTCGCCATGGTGTTCGGTCAGATGAACGAACCGCCGGGTGCACGTCTGCGTGTCGCGCTGTCGGGTCTAACCATGGCCGAGAACTTCCGTGACGAATCGGGTAAGGAAACGCTGATCTTCGTCGACAACGTTTTCCGCTTTACACAAGCGGGTTCTGAAGTGTCCGCGCTGCTCGGGCGTATGCCTTCTGCGGTGGGTTACCAGCCGACGCTGTCCACCGACATGGGCGAACCGCAAGAGCGCATCCCCTCCACCGAAAAGGCTGCGAGTACTTCGGTCCAGCCCACCCCCGCGCCTGCGGACGACCAGCCCGACCCCGCGCCCGCCACCGCGATTAGCCACCCCGAT
>JBGCDC010000123.1:0-1586 GCA_045105055.1 Phycisphaeraceae bacterium
GCTGGAAACGGCCCTGCACAGCCCGCTGATCATCCGAGCGCCGGGCATGAAGCAAGGCTTGAAGACCAATGCGCTCGCCTCGTCGATCGATATCTATCCGACGTTGATAGATCTTTGCAAGCCGACGTTTACAAAGACGGCGCACGAACTAGATGGCGTTAGCTTGCAGCCCGTTCTCACCGGCCAGAAAAAACAAGTCAACCAATACGTCGTCAGTACTTGGAACAACGCAACGACTTACCGTTTTGCAAAAACGAATGACCGCATCATTTTTAGAACGAAGAACGGCAAGCATACCGATGTCGAGATGTACAACATGCGAAATAAAAACGGCGCATGGATCAATGACACGGAGATTGATTCAGACGACGAACATGAAGTTATAGAAGCTCTGCTACGGGACTTAGAACAATAAGCGTGCACGTTCATTGGGTGCCACACAGCGTGCCGTAGGCCGCTGTGTGCAAAGCCTTCTTGATACACCAAAAACAACTCGCACACAGCGCTCTTCGAGACGCAGTGTGGCACCCCATATGATGTTCCCACGATGCCCAACGCCCCACGCCTCTACACCGACCTCGCACACCTTTGGCCGCACCTTAGCCCGCCGGAGCACTATGTCGAGGAAACCGAGACGCTGCGCGAACTCATCGATGATGCACTGGGTCAACCCGCGCAAGGCCAGCGCTGGTCCATCCTCGAAATCGGGGCCGGCGGCGGACACTCGACCACCCACCTCAAAGCACACTACGACTGCACCGCGACCGATCTCTCCCCGCAGATGCTCGCGCACTGCAACGTGTTGAACCCCGATGTACCAACCGTACAAGGCGACATGCGTGAGATGCGTCTCGACAAAACCTTCGACGCGGTGCTGCTGTGCGACGCAATCGATTACATGACGACACGCGAGGACGCCGTCGCCGCGCTGCGCACCATCGCCGCGCACCTCCGCCCCGGCGGCATCGCGATCTTCGCGCCCACCTACACCCGCGAGACTTTCACGGATGGCGACGCCGCTGACGATTCTGCCGTGCTGCCTGATGATGAATCGGTGACTTACTTCACGTATGTCCACGACCCCGACTCGGCCGACACATCCTTCGAGATGATCCTGCTCTACCTGATACGCGACGCGACCACCCGGCAAGTCGAAGTCATCGAAGATCGCCACACCTGCGGCCTATTCTCGATCCAAGACTGGCAAGACATGGCCAACGAAGCGGGCCTCACCGTCGAAGCCCTCGCCGAGCAGCAAGGCAAAGGCGATGATGAGGAGGATGAAGAAACCGCCGCCTGGTCGGTCATCTTCCGCGGGACACGCTCCGATTAAGCACGCATCGCCAGACGCAGCCGCCGCGTCACACGCGGGCGGAAGAGCTGACAAAAACCGGCGACCCCGATGGGCGCACCTCCGCCCGGGCGTGGCCCGGCGGCTACTCTGCAAATCCTGCTAAAATCTCACGCTTCGCCTCAACCCCTCTCCCTTGAGGGAGAGGCCGGGAGAGGGTGTCGAGCAACGACACGCCACCACACGAGTCGTCCAAAAGCGACAACGCAACACCCTCCCCCAACCCCTCCCTCAA
>JBGCDC010000124.1:0-5783 GCA_045105055.1 Phycisphaeraceae bacterium
GGGTCGACCATCTCGCTGCCAGTCAGTTCGTTAACCATCTCGACGAACTGGGTGAACAGCGCGACGCGCTTCTCATCCATCTCGGCTTCGTACTCACGCATCTCGCGACGCAGATCTTTCTTCTGCTCATCGTTGAGGTGCATGCGTCGGCTAAATCGCTTCGAGCCGATGACGACACCCGCGGTACCGGCAGGCACTTCGAGCGAGTCGTTCTTCACGTCTTCACCCGCACGACCGAAGATCGCGTGGAGGAGTTTTTCTTCTGGTGTCAGTTCAGACTTCGACTTAGGCGACACCTTGCCGACGAGGATGTCGCCGGGGGTGACGTACGCACCGGTGCGGATGACGCCGAGCTCATCGAGCTGGCCGAGCATCTTCTCGGAGACGTTAGGAATGTCGCGGGTGAACTCTTCACGGCCGAGCTTGGTCTCGCGGATTTCAACGTCGAACTCATCGATGTGAATCGAGGTGTAGACGTCTTCCTTCACGAGGCGTTCGCTGATGACGATCGCGTCTTCGAAGTTGTAGCCGTCGAAGGTGTTGAACGCGACGAGCGCGTTCTTGCCCAGTGCCATTTCGCCTTGGTGCGTTGCGGCACCGTCGGCAATGATCTGGTCCTTCTTGACCTTCTCGCCTAGCGAGATGATCGGCTTCTGGTTCTGACACGTTCGCTCGTTGAGGCCAACGAATTTACGCAGTTCGTATTCGTCCGCGTTGTCCACGACGATACGTTGAGCATCGACGTAAGTCACGATGCCCGGACGCTTGGCCCGAACAACCATGCCCGAGTACTTAGGCACTTCCTTCTCCATACCGGTGCCCACGCATGGCGGGTCGGTAATGATCAGGGGCACCGCTTGACGCTGCATGTTTGAGCCCATCAAGGCTCGGTTCGCATCGTCGTGCTCGAGGAACGGGATGAGTGCTGCGGACACGCCGACGATCTGCTTGGGGCTGATGTCGATGTGATCGATTTGCTTGGAAGGAACCTGGGCGAGGTCGCCATCAACACGTGCGAGGACTAGGCCGGACTTCACCGTGCCGTCAGCCTCGATCGCGTCGGTTGGGCCGAGCGTCGCTTTCATTTCTTCGTCAGCACGCAGGTAATCGATGCCCTTTTTGCCAGGCACGACTTTGCCGTTTTCGACGCGACGGTATGGCGTCTGCAGGAAGCCGTAGTCGTCGATTTCTGAGTAAATACCCAGCGACGCGATCAGGCCAATGTTCGTGCCTTCCGGCGTTTCAATCGGGCAGATACGGCCGTAGTGAGAGATGTGGACGTCGCGAACTTCAAAGCCCGCACGCTTACGGTTCAGACCGCCTGGCCCCAGTGCGGACAAGCGACGCTCGTGCGTCAGTTGCGACAGCGGGTTGGTCTGGTCGACGACCTGCGACAGCTCGCCTCGGCCGAAGAAGTGCTCGATTGCACTGGAGATCGACTTGGAATTAATGTAGTCGGCGATCTTCGCCATCTCGTCCGGGTCTTTGACCGACATGCGCTCTTGCACGGTTCGACGGAGCTTGAGGAAACCCTTGCGGAGTTCTTCAACGCCCAGCTCGTCTAGCGTACGCAGACGACGGTTGCCCAAGTGGTCGATGTCGTCGATGTGTGCCTTGTTGCGGTTAGACCGCAGGTCCAGCAGGTAGTTGATGACCGCGAGGAAGTCGGGCGAGCGAAGTCGCATGACATCTTCCGCGACATTGATCTCTTCGAACTTCCGATTGATACGGAATCGACCGACCTTGCCGAGGCGGTATCGGTTCTCGTCGTAGAAGCGTTCCTCGAAGAGCGCACGAGCCTTATCGACCTGTGGCGGGTTACCGGGACGAAGGCGAGCGTACAGCGCGAGTAGCGCCGCTTCGTGCTCGTTGACCTGCATACCCTCGGGCATGTTGGCTTGCTTCTCGTCAGCAATCGTATTGAGGAGCAACATGTCGCCGGGGTTGGCGATGACGTCGACCTTCTTCAGAGCCGACGCGATGATCTCGTCGAGCTTCTCGCCGATCTGTCCGCCGACGGGGACGAGCTCTTCGCCCGACTCGGTGTCGATGATCGGAGCCGCGGCGTAGTGCTCAGCTTGAAGCGCCGTAACCTTGACGGACTCGACGTTATAGAACGTGCTCAACAGCTTCGCAGTCGTCGAGAAGTCTTCGTCGAGCGCACGCAGGAACGTGGTCGCGGGGATCTTCGTCGACTGGTCGATACGCATCTGCAGGACGTCTTTTTTGGAGACTTCCAGTTCAATCCACGAGCCACGCTCGGGGATGATGCGGGCCGAATGCAAAGGCCGGTCGCCTTCACTAGACGCGATCGAGAAGTCAACGCCCGGCGAACGGTGCAGCTGATTCACGATGACGCGCTCGGCACCGTTGATGATGTATTCGCCGCCGCCCATCATGACGGGGACTTCGCCGAGGTAGATTTCTTCCTCAGGAACCTCCGACACATCCTTACGGACGAAGCGAACACCAATACGGAAAGGCATTCCGTACGTCAGACGCAATTCCCGGCATTCATCCGGCGTGTAACGAGGCTCATCAAGCTTGTAGTACTGGTACTCAAGCTGCATGTTGCCGTCGTATGACACGATCGGGAAAACCTCACGCAAAAGCGACTCGAGACCAATGCTCGTGTCACGCTCGTCGTGGGGTTTGTCAAGTTGAATGAATCGGTCGTATGCAGCCTCTTGCACTTGGACCAGGTTCGGGATGGGTAGAGCGTCTCCGCGCTTCGAATAGTCGCGCACAGAAGTCGTCTGCATCGATATCCTCGATCTTGCTTGGGTGGAGTCGTGTTTTCGGGGGGCTGGGCGACCGCCTCGCCTGCCTAACCGTCGCTGGGCTTAAGTTCCGCGAACCGAACACTATAAAGAAATAAATCACGTCCGGCAAGTCGAGAACGGAAAAATTTTAAAGCCGAGGCCATTCATTGGCCCGAATTTTGCTTTCCACTCTCCAAGCCATTATCCATAGGTCGTACAATCTATTGATTATCAATGGTTTATAAATTATTTTCAATTCTGGCTAAGAACGCCTCATTTCGCCCGTAGTGCTTTTTGAACACGACAGACTGCTGCAAAAGTTGGCCCACATGACGAACCCTTATTCGCAGCCGCAGGCAAATGCGTCCGACGCAGGCCGACAAAAAGCCCTCCATGACGCGGTCGCCCGCTACCACAGGCCGCTCGTCGCCTACGCCTTGAGCCGGACCGGCAACCTGCAGCGGGCCCAGGACGCGGCTCAAGAAACCTTGCTCCGTTTGTGCCAGCAGTCGCCCGAGCAACTGAAAAACGACATTCTGCCCCGGCTCGCGCCCTGGCTCTTCACGGTCTGCCGAAACGCCGTGATCGACCTGCACCGGAAGGACACCCGCATGCCACCCTCCCCTGAAATCTCGCAAGACGCTGTCGCCACCCTCGACCCATCGCCTTCAGATCATGCCGAGGCCCACGACCAGCAAGACCACCTGCTAGGCCTCGTCGCATCCTTACCCAGCCATCAACGCGAGGTCGTTCAGCTCCGCTTCCAAGGCGGCCTGGCCTACAAAGAAATCGCCGACGTCACCGGCCACAGCACCAGCTACGTCGGCGTCCTCCTCCACGACGCCATCGCCGCCCTACGCCAACAACTCACCACCCTGAACGCCTGAACTTCCGGGCAGGCGTTCCGCACCCTCCCGCTAAGAGAGATTTCCCATGACTGATACACCCAACACCAACCACTCACACGACGCCGGCCAACCCGACATCGACCCATCACTCACCGCGTTTGCCCTGGGGGAACTTGAACCCGGCAGCGACGTCTATAAGCAGATCGAAGCTCGACTCGAAACCGACGCCCAGGCAAAGGCCTTCGTCGAACAAACCCGCACGCTAGGTGAACAACTCGGCGACGCTTACAACGCCAACGACGCAGCATCTTCCGGACTCTCCGAACACCAACAGAAAGAACTCGCCACCATGATCGATCAACAAGACAACACTCCCGCAGGCCCGATCACACCTCCCAAGCAGTTCTGGCTGTCGCGCCCTGCGCTGATCGCAGCGGGCCTGGCTCTTGCCGCGGGCGCTGCGTTTATGGCCGTGAACATGATGGGCCCCGACGAGCCGTCACCGATCGTCAAGAACGACGCAACGGGCGACACGATCACCGGCATCGCGAAGATCGGCGAGACCTTGGCCGAGCCTATTGCGGTGGATTTCGATAACGCCCCGCTCAGCGAGGTTTTTGCCTTCCTCAACAAGCAGACCCGCGTCACCTTTGACACCGATTGGGATTCGCTGGGCAAGCGCGGCATCAACGCGCAGACGCCGGTGACACTAAAGTCGGACGAGCTCATCCCTGCGGGCCGAGTGCTCAGCGCGGCGCTGCAGGCCGCGTGGTCGCAATCGCAACACCCCGACCCCGCGCAGTGGACAATGACCGACGCGGGCGTCACGGTCGCGCCGCAATCCGCGCTCGTTGAAGCGCGCTTGCAAGCCACCGCGGCACTACTCAAGAGCGATCGGCTGAGCCCCACACCGCTCGATAAGCGTGTACTAACCGCAGACCGTGCGGAAGTGTGGGAATCCGACTTGTGGAACAAGGTGATGGCTCAGCGCGACCAAGCGGGCGTTGCCGTACTCGCCGAGGCGGACGCCGCGCTCGACGCCGCTGATGCAGCCATCGCTGCGGACGAGCTAGACCGTGCTGCATACAAGGCGATGTACGCCTACCAACTGATCAGCGCGAACAATACACTGCTCAAGACCGATCAGTTCGAGGTACCGGCCGAGCGTTATGCATCGCTGCGTCAGACCATCACCCAGGGACAGCGTCAGAAACATGACGCAGCGTTCGGAAGAGCCCTTGAAGAAGCAAAGAAGCGTTATACGACTGAAAGCGCCGACGAGACCAAGACCCGTTTGCAGGCCGCGGCACAACTCTTCAAGCACGCCGAACAGGCCCAAGGCTACGGCCAGTTCGGTGCGGCGATCGAAGGATTTGAAAACGCGTTGCTGCTCTATCCCGAGAACACCCAATACGCCGAGCGACTGGCGCAAGTACGCGATCAAATCAGCGAGACGCAGTCCATAGTGATTGCTTCGGACGGCACTCTGAGCGGCCGTAGCGCGCGACTCATGGAATCGCTTGGCGGGCTAGAGTCAAAGCTAGAAGCCAAAGACTTGCCGCTGCCGGCACTATCCGTCACGAACAATCAACCATTCGACACACGCAAGGGATTAGCAAGCCAGACGCGAGGCGGGATCTCGCCGAAGAAATCAGGCAAAAGCCTAGAGTCAAATCATTTTTATGCCCTACGTGGAAAGACTCAGAACCAGAACCTCTGGCAGCAAGCCGACTCCGCTCCCGGCGCGGCTCTGCGGTACCAAGCACTCGCGGGCAAGGTTGCCCCTGACAGCTTCGGCTTCAGCGACAATGGCGGGTCGAACTCGCTTGGCATCATCGACTCGAAGGTGATCACGTCGCTCGAAGAAGCCAAGAAGGAAGCCATTTACGAACCCTCGCGCGATCGCTACGGAAGGGACGACGCTCTTAACAGACCCGTCGCAACGCCTCAGTTCGACAACGAAGGTAAGCCGATCTCCCGACGCGCGGCCCTACAAGGCCAGCTCGATGATCTCGTTAAAGAGAAACCACTTCCCCAACTCGACGAAGAAACCAAACAGCGATACGAGATGATCACCATCGCCTTGGACGACGCGAGGCAGTTCGAGCCGCACGAGCTCAAACGGCGGGCCGCGGTCCACGAACTCGATGAACTCAACCCGGCGTGCCCGAAG
>JBGCDC010000125.1:0-2277 GCA_045105055.1 Phycisphaeraceae bacterium
CATAGCCCCATGAGGATGACCGATAATGCTCGTCGCTGATGCGAGATGTTGTACATAATCACAGTGATAACTAGCGCGATCGAGGTGAGCGTGCCCGCGTAATGGAATCCTCCACCTGCTGGCATATTCATCGCTTCAACGGATGCGATGAATACAATCGGTGTGCCCAACAGCAGAAGCGATAGCAACCTAGCGTTACCGACTGAAACACGCTGCGAGGGGATAGGCCTGTGGGGGCGTTCCTCTGCATCCACGTGTCGATCTATTAGATCATTTAGAACCATGCCTCCGCAATAGATCATGCTGGTCGCTATTGCCGCAAGTGGTGCAAAAAACAATGCGACAACTACTTCCAAGTCGGCAATAAGTACTCCAGCAAAAACGCCTAGTACGCTGTTACTCCAAACCGTCGGCAGGTTCGAGATGCGGCAGAGTTCAAGTAGGGCGCGGATGTTCATGCGTCGCAACGATAACAGAGTGATCAGGGGAACAGGCATTCCTGCCTGTTGGTCGGCGAAGCCGAATGGACGTTCGGGACAGGCCTGCGGCCTGCTGACAGGCAGGAATGCCTATCCCCCTTTGTGTTCGGACCATCACGCAGGCGGTTTGCCAAACGTATCGCGGACCCACTTCAACTCATCCGCGATGCCGTCGGCGAGCTCTTCGCGTTGTAACTCTTTGGGCAGCACGTTCCATGCGTAGGTCTCGACTTCGTAGTGGTGCAGTTCGTCGTCGAGCTTAGCGGCGGTGATGAACTCGCCGATATCACTTTGGGTGGCTTGCAGTTGGCCGAAGCGTTCGATGTAGACCGGGATGTGGAAGTGGATGCGCCACTCGCCTTGCGGGCTGTCGCTGTGCTTGGCGAGCGCATCGGGCAGATCGTTGTAAAACTGCATCGCGCCGTTGGGCAGGCGGATCATCGTCTGGTGCTGGTAGCGGTCCTCGGCGAAGCCTTGAAGTTGTTGCAAGGCTGCCAAGGTGTCGTTGGCAGCCTTCGATTCAAAGTCCACTTTGACCGCTGAGCTGAGCTGGACCTTGCCGACGTGCAGGCCGGCCTCGCGATAGATCTTCATCGCGTCGAGCTGAGGCTCAAACATCACCGCCGAGTGACAGACATCGTGGCACACACGCAGGTACCCACGAATGCTTACGTCATCCGGCGAGTCCAGAAGATATTGTTTAAAGAAGTTGACCATTCCGGGGGCGGTGTCGATGATGCAGCCGGGCTCGGGTTCGAGGTCGATGTGGATGTGCTTGCCGGTGTCCAGTTCGAGCCGAGCAAGCTGATGGACCAGGTTGTGCAGTTGGCCAGCGGATGCGGACTTAATGCGGTGCACATCCGCGTCGGTCCTACCGCTGTGCTCGGGCCAACCCAAAGGCAGTGTCGAGCTACTCCCCTCTGTCGCGTCGTCAGGCAGCAGCTCGCCCAACACCTTCGCCAGGTTCAGCGTGTAGTCGTAGCGATCGTCGGTGGTCCAATCGGGCTGATAGACCTTGGTCTTGACGATGGGCTCGTGGAAGTTGCCGTAGGGAAAGCCGTTGACGGTGTAGACGAGCAGGCCCATGCCTTGCATCCAAGACTTAAGCTCGCTCAGCGCCGCTTGATTGGCCAGTGCATACCGCGCGGCATCAGCGGAGAGCCAAAGGCCCACGCCCATCGGCCCGTCTGGCGAAACCCGCTGCTTCACCGGCACGGCGAACTGCAAGAGGTTCGATCGCATCTCTTCAAACGACGCGCCCGCATGCACATTCGTGCAGTAGCCGAGGGTGGTGTTGGGGCCTAAGACATTCAACATGATTCGGATTTTAACCGCCAAGGCGCCAAGTGCGCCAAGGAAGGCAATTAGGATTTACTTAAGTTGTGACTTTGTTGTGTAGTTCCAGATCAATTCATGATCCTGACTGAGTTTTGGCGTGATAAGAACGGTGATATCGTTTTGTCGACGATATTTTTCGTTGTATTTTTTTAGTGTTGCGACAACACTGTCCGCTTGTTTTTCGGTCATTGGGGTAGTCTGTGTCTCTAGGCTTTGGCCATCACCCATGTGTACAGGTTTGAAAGTAATGAGCGGCACATGATTGTAGAGAGACCAAGTGGAACCAGCGAAAACACAGGCCAACATCACAAAAGCACTCAATACCTTTTTTGTAGTGCCTTTCATGAGAGGCTTTAAGTAGCAGGGTGTCGCTTTAGCATTGCCTTCCTTGGCGCACTTGGCGCCTTGGCGGCTCAATCATTCCGACGTCTTAAACCGCCCGCTCTGCGATAAGAACTTC
>JBGCDC010000126.1:0-3873 GCA_045105055.1 Phycisphaeraceae bacterium
CCAATATGGTCCGAACGCTTGGCGAGATGTACGTGCCAGTATTTGGCGAATGGGCGCAGGGTGTGTTCTTGTTCGGCGCGTTCGCGGTGTTGTACTCGACATTCTTCGTCGCGACGGCCAGCCATGCAAGGGTCTTGTCTGATGCGTTGCGCGTGTTCGGTGTGTCAGCAGGCGGCGACAAGGCCTACGTTTTTTGGACACGCATTTTCTGCGGGACGCTGCCGTTATTATTCCTGGGGTCGTTCGCGTTTATCAGTAGCAACCCAAAGCAGCTTGTCCTAGCAGGCGGGTTCATGGGCGCGTTGATGCTGCCGCTCTTGGGCGTCACCGCGTTGTACGGCCGCTATCGGCGCAGCGATTCGAGACTCACGCCAAGTGTGTTGTGGGATTTATTCCTATGGCTGAGTGTGGCGGGGATGTTTATCGCAGGAACCTGGGCTTTGTACGACAAGGTTCTCAAACAATTTATCGAGGGATAACACATGCAACTCACACGACGTAATCTAATGAAAGCTGGCGTGATATCATTCGCCGGGCCAATGGTCGGCTGCGTGAGCACGCGATCCAAGGGGCTTGTCTCGCCCGGTTTTGTCGATGCGCACGCACACGTCTGGTCTGACAACTTGGCTAAGTATCCACTCGGTCCGTGGGCGACACCAGACGCTATGAAGCCCGCGACGTTCACCGCCGACGAACTGCTGGCCGTCGTCAAGCCGCATGGCGTCGATCGCGTCGTCCTCATCCAGCACGCGCCGCTGCACGGCTACGACAACGCATACATCCTCGACTGCGCCAAGGCGCGCCCCGGCACGTTCAGCGTGGTCGCCATGATCAACGAGCGTACGCCGAACCTCAAAGAACGGCTGCGTGACCTACGGGATCAGGGTGCACGCGGTATACGCATCGGCGCGACCAAGCACGCTGACCGTACGCTCAATGTTGACCCGCCGAACTGGCTCAAGGCTTCGGGGATGCAACTACTTTGGAAGCACGCGGCGGAACTTGGCGTCGCGGTCTGCCCGTTGATTGTCCCGGACTACTTGGAGTCGCTAGATCTGATGTGTGAGCAGCACCCGGACACAACGGTTGTCGTTGACCATTTTGCGCACATCGATATGAGCCAGCCGAAAACGGTCGCCTCGCTGACCCGCTTGGCTCGGCACGGCAATGTTTACGTCAAGGTCTCTGGCTTTTATAAATTTGGCGATAAAAAATCGCCTTATGACGATGTTGCGCCGATGGTGATGCGGATGGTGGAGGCATTCGGTGCTGAGCGATTGATGTGGGCGAGCGACCTTCCGTACCAACTCAACGATAGAAACAACTACGAAGATGCGATCGGATTGATGCGGGACGGGCTTGGCGAACTTGCCGAGAGTCAACGGATGGCAATGCTAAAAGATACTGCGAATCGCATCTTTTTCTGATTATTAAGTATTTTTAAATGCTTTGATGATGCTTCGTTAGATGTACGATTTCGATTGTGGGATGCGTCAGGTACGGTGTGATGGTCTTTTATACGAAAGTAGAACGCTTGAAGAACAAACAAAACGCAGCGGTCCATGCACTATTAGTTTTGAGTTTGATACTCGGCACAAGTTTTGTATTTGCTGAGGAGGCCCCCAAGGCTGCAGCTGGAGAGAAGCCAGGTGCGGAACAGGTGGAGCTCCCGGGGATCACAATCGATGCAAAAAACAAACGCGTCGATGTGTCGGCAAAGATTGCGTTGGACGCGGGGCTGCTTGAGCTGATCGCTTGTCTACCCGACACGAAGGAGCACGAGTCGCTTGTGACTGTTGATGCTGTGCCGATGCATATTCACGCGGCACTACTGCTGGTCGGTGCGACCAATGGGCATCCGGCAAGGGTGAAGCCTGCTAACGAAGAAAAAACGGAGTGGATCCATCTCCCGCCGCGAGGGGATGCGATCTTGATATCGCTGGTAATTGCCGACCCGAAAGATGAAACGAAGACGATTGAACGCCCGATTAGTGATTTTCTGAAACGATCCGAGCGCGATCCGGCGTTTGTACCTGGTGATGAAGATACGCCAGACGACTCGGCCAAGGTATTCGATACATTCCTTTTTGCGGGTTCTGTGCTGGTGAACCAGGAAGACGCCGAGAGGCAGTACATGGCCGACCAGAGCGGACATGTCGTGAGTATCTCGACCTTTGGTGACGAGGTGCTATGTCTGCCATCGCGTATGACGCAAGAAAACGCTGCACTCGTCTGGTCGGTCGATGACCAGTATCTTCCCGCCGTAGGCACCCGCGTCAAGCTTCGGCTGACGCTTAAAGAGAAGCCTAAAGAAGATGCGCCTCGATAAAATTTAGACTTAAAAACGCTTTCTTTGTTTGATCATATTTACGGAATTCTTCCATGACGCATCGTTCCTATCTGTTGTTCACGTTATTGCTATTTATGTTCGCGTTGATGGCGAACCCTGCAGCTGCTCGATTTATTGAACACAAGGAACGGCATCTTGGGCCGACCGGGCTCTACGGCGTCACCTCCCCAAAGAACATAAAGATCACCAAGGTCGTTGAGGGATCGCCCGCTTGGGGGAAAATCAGCGTCGGCGACATGATCGTTGCAGCGGGTGGTAACACGTTCAATCAGAAAACGCGTCAGCAGTTCGCCGCCGAGATCGATCGCGCCCAATCAACTCTGGGCAAGGGCGTGCTGACTCTGACACTTAAAGACGGTAGGTCTATTGACCTGCAACTCGAATTGCTTGGTGACGCTGCTGGATCCTCGCCGTTCAAATGCAAAAAGACTGACGCGGTCATCACACAAGCCGCTGACGCGATGATCGCCTCGGGCAAGTACGGCCGATTTGAACTTGGCTTGCTGGGACTGCTCGCAACGGGTGAGCCGCAGTACATCGAGGTCGTCAAAAAACGTTTGTATGAAGCGAAATGGGCCAGTCCGGATCTTAAGTTGTCGGTCGACAAGTTCGGTCGCTACGCATGGGCTTGGGGCTATCAAGGCATCATCCTTAGCGAGTACTACTTGCTCACCGGTGATGAGTATGTACTGCCCGCGATCGAGCAATACGCGGTCAATCTAGCCAAGGGCCGAGACGCTGCGGGGCTGTGGGGTCATGGCATTGCTTCGTATGATCTCAACGATGGCAAAGCGAACGGCCGACTGCCTGGCTATGCGGTTATGAACTCGTCAAGCTTGCCTTGCTTCATCTCGCTGCTACTCGCGGAAAAATGCGGAATCAAGCACCCGGAACTCGCCGCCGCCATCACACAGACCCATGGTTTCTACACCGACTACATCAACAACGGCACGCTGCCTTACGGTGTGCATAATCCCAACACGAAGTCGTTCAATAACAACGGCATGAGCGGGATGGCCGCCGTCGCTTTCGCGCTGAAGGGTGATCAAAAGGGCGCCGCGTTCTTTGCAAAGATGTCGCTTGCCGCTAGTCATAATATTGAGACTGGCCACACCGGACAATACTTCAACCAGCTCTGGACCGGCATGGGTGCCGCCGTCGGCGGGCCCAAATCCGCACAGGCCTTCTTCGATCAGACCGCTTGGCTACACACCATGAACCGTAAGTGGACCGGTGATTTTACATATGACTGCTGCGCGTATCCCAACCCTATTTATTCCTACCGCGGGCTTAGCGACACCGGCTCACACCTAATCAATCTATCTATTGGTCGACAGAAATTGCTCATCACCGGTAGAGACGGCGATGAATCGCTTTGGCTAAGTGAGCAAGAAGTTGCCGAGACGGTCGCGCTGCCCACGATGGACATCAAGTCAAAGAGCGACGCAGAACTGCTCGCCTTGTTTGGCCACGCGATGCCTAAGGTCCGGCTTGAAGCGATCTGGACGCTTCGGCCGCGCAAG
>JBGCDC010000127.1:0-21582 GCA_045105055.1 Phycisphaeraceae bacterium
TCTGAGTTTGATGAGTACTTGGGCAAGTTCCCCAACGGTGCGAAGCTCGGCGATGCACAGTACTACCGCGCGCTGCTGTTCCGTAAGGCTGGGCAAAACGCAAAAGCCTCGACATTACTTGACGCTGCTACGGAACCCACGATCGTCCCCGCCTACGCGGTCAAGCTCTTGCATGGTCAGGTGCTCAGCGATCAGGGCAAGTTCAAAGAGGCACTCGTCCCACTTGAAAAGATTAAAACCGAAGACCTCGACGACAAGATCGCGGTCTCCGCGTTGTACCTCAAGGGCCTGGCCTATCGCGGCGCGGAGAACATGGGTGCCGCCGCCGCCGCGCTCGCCGACGCGGCGCAGCTCGACACGCCGATGAAGGCAAGGGCACTGCTCGACCTTGCCAAGGTCCGTGCGCTGATGAAAGACAATGTCAAAGCACTCGCCGCGCTCGAACGTTGTTTGAAAATCGAGGATAACGCGATCACGCCCGAGGCGGCTCGCTTTGCAGGCGACCTCAGCTACAACGCAGGCGACTTCGGCAAGGCGATTACCTACTACAACACCGTCGCTGCCCGATATCAAAGCTCGCCACACTTTGCCCCCGCGGTCGTTGGTTTGCTCTGGGCACAGTTTGCGGACAAGCGTTACGACGACCTGAGGAAAACCTTTGACAATGCGATCGATGCGCTGCCTGTTTCCGATCGATTGCCTGCGTACTACCTCGCAGGGTCGGCCTACCAAGAGAAGGGGCAGCACGAAAAAGCGGCCCAACTTCTCAGGCAAGTTTCCGGCGGATCGGGAAGCCTGCCCATCCAAGAAAAGGTGCTCTACAAACTTGCGCTAAGCCAGTTTGAGCTGAAGCAGTACGACACGATGGGCGACACGATCGCATCGCTTAAGCGGCGGTTCCCGCAGACGAAGCTGGCTGTTGACGTCGCGTTTTTGCAGGCCACCGCCGACGCGAAAGCGGGGCAGGTCGAGCAGGGTGCCGCGCGACTCTCGCAGTTCATCGAACGCGGCAAGGCGAGCCCGTACTATCAACAGGCACTGCTCCGCCGAGCGCACCTCTATGAGACCAACGGCGAGATCGAGCCCGCGGCCAACGACTACCAGACGTACCTCGGCACGGTTGAAAAATCCTCGGCCACCACACTGCAGGCCGGCTTTCGGTTGATGGAACTTCTCGTCGCACTCGGCAAGCATCAGCAAGTCATCGACCTCGCATCGAGTGTCTTGCAGCTCACCGATACCAAGCTGCGCACGCCTGAAGTCGAACAAGAGGCGTTGTATCGCTTGGCCGTCGCTCAACGATACAGCGGCGACTTAGACAAAGCGCTCGCGACGCACAGTCGGCTAACGCGCGAGCACCCGATCAACCCCTACCGGGCGGAGTCTGTTCTGGAGCAAGGCCTGATCCGTATGACGCAAGGCGACAGCGATCGCGGGATCCCGTTGTTGTTAGATGCGGTCGAGCGCGACGGGTTGGCGAAGCCTTCGAAGGTCAGTGCGCTAAGGATTGTTGCTCAGCACGACGCGGACAACGGCAAGATCGGCCGATCGTTTGACACGCGTATGGCGATGCAAACGCTGGGTGGGCCCGAAGTTTTCAGTGACGATGAGCGGCTCTGGCTCGGCGAAACCCTGATCAATCGACGCGACCCTGGAGCGGCGCTCAAGTATCTCGCCGCCATCACGGGCGAGTCTTCTAAAGAACGCGCGATGTTGCTGCAGGGTCGAGCACAACGCTTGGCCGGTGAGCACGATGCCGCTGCGGAGACGCTCAACGAAGTCCGCGCGATCAGCGAACGCTTTGGCACCGAGGCTTGGCTCGAGCTCGCGATTAACTATCGTGACATGGGTAAGCCAAACGAGGCACTCGTCGAACTCGTGCCGTTGCAAAATCCCGACCGTGGCCATCGCATCGCGTCACGCGCGCTCTATGAAGCTGGCGTGATCCATCAACGGCTGTACATGAGTAATAAGACGACGTCGCCAGACAAGGCTGCGGCACATGCCAAAGATGCCCGCGAAGCGTTCAAGAAACTCTGGCTGCTATACCCCGATCGTAAAGGTGAGGATCAAGCCAAGCGGGCCTACCTCGCTTTAGCCGAGTTGCAGCAGGCCAGCGGTAGTGCGGCGGAAGAAGTGAAGACGCTCGAAGAGCTTGCGACCACGCACGGCGAGTCGCCCTACGCGACCTACGCAAAGGCGGTCCTTGCGATTCGTGCAAACAAAATGGAACGAGCGGACAGCTACCTGCGTCAAACCATTGACCAGGCCAAGTCGGCGGGCGACGGCGACCTTCAACGGCGTGCGGATGAACTGCTTCGACGCGAGCGATAACCATGGCACGAAAAGAACCAAAGCCATACAAACCCGGGCTGCTGATCACCGGCCAGAAAGCGATCTTCGTGTTCGTTGCGCTGATCGGCGTCGCGGCGCACGGCGGGCTTGGCGTTTGGGCATGGGACAAATCGATTACGGAGGTGCCCGCGTTTGAATCGACGCCAGCTCGACCGATCGCGATCAAGCGTGCGGCGGTGGACGATTACACCATTACGCCACCAACCTTTGACCCGGCTGACCTCGGCCCGACGGCTGAAGAGCTGACTAAGCAATTGCTCGAAGCTGATCCGCCCAAGCTCGTCTCCGAGCCGTTGGAGCTGGACGTTGAGCTCCGACCGCTGGATGAACTCAATGACGCTGCGGCGGGGGCACTCGAGATCGAGCTACCCGCGTTTGAGCTGGATAACGATGTGCTTTCGCAGCTCGACACCCGCCCACCTTCAGAACTCAGCTTTGGCGAAGGCGATGGCAACATCGGCGAAGGCGACGGCCCGGGCACTGGTAGTCAAGACCTCGCGGGTAGCGCATTAGGCAGCATTGCCGCCGCACCGTCCCGTACCAACCTCGGCCCGACGACCACGCTCATCGAACGCCCAACCCTCGATGGCCCATCCGCGGTCTTTGATATCCCGCCCGACCTCGCTCCGACCCTCGACACGCCGACTATCGACTTCACCGACCTGGCCCTTGGCGGGACAACGAAGATCGATGTCCCCGATAACCTGGACAACGACTTCACCTATCGCGTGACGCGCTACGACCCGACCGATTGGCGTGGCCGAGTGATCAGCCCCGATGAAGAAGCGGGCTACTTCCGCGTCGATATCACCGCCCAGAGATCCCTTCGTAAGCTCAAGACGATGCCCAAGGACGTGATCTACATCATCGATACGTCGTCGAGTATCTCGCAGAAGTGGGTCCAGCAGATCACGCGCGGCGTCACCGAGTCGCTTGTCAGCCTGAACGAAGGCGACCGCTTCAACGTCGTCCTCTTTAACGAAAAAGTCAGCCTGCTCAGTGACACCGGCCCAATCGACGCGAATAAAGATAACGCAAAAGCCGCGGGCGACTTCCTCAACAACGCACGCTCCGTCGGCTTCACCGATGTCAACGCAGCGCTCCGCGGCCTACTCATCCGCGACATCGATCCGAACCGCGTCTATGAACTCGTACTCATCTCCGACGGCCAATCCACCCGTGGCGTCGTCAACACCCGCGACCTCATCAACCTGATCACACGTGATAACGACCTCGTCGCCAGCATCTACTGCGTCGGCGTAGGCAACAAGCAAAACCGTGAACTGCTGAACTTCCTCGCGTACCGCAACAAGGGCTACTCGGTCTATGCGGACGAGATCGAAGACGCCTCGGTCGTGATCCAAGACCTCATGAGTCGCCTGCGTTTTCCGATCATCAAAGATGTCCGCCTCGATGTCGTCGGCATCGATAGCTCGACTGTGTACCCCGCGGACCTGCCCAACATCCACCAAGGCGAAACCATCAGCGTCTATGGCCGATACACCAAGCCGGTACCTTTCACGATGCAACTGGCTGGCCGATCCGCGGGCAAGGATGTGGAGTTCACGTTCCGCCGCGAAATCAATGGCGCACAAATCGGCGGTAAAACGATCGCGACACAGTGGGGTTTTTGGAAGCTGCACGACGTCTACTCGCTGATCATTCGCGAGGGCGAGAAAGATGCGCTGCTCGATCAGGTTAAAGAACTAAGGAGAAAGTATGGGCTTAAGACGCTTTATTAATTGTGTATTGGTCGTCGCGTGTTTTGCAGGGCTGCTAAGCAGCGAGCATATTCACGCCGAGGACAGTAAGCCGCTCAACATCGTCTGGCTCAGTGTCGAGGACATGAGCCCCTGGATCGGGCCTTATGGCGACAAGACCGTTCCGACGCCAAACCTCGACAAGCTCGCTGCCCAAGGTGTGACTTACGAAAACGCGTTTGCGACATCGCCCGTCTGTGCCCCGGCCCGCTCGTCCATCATCACCGGAATGTTCGCCACCCGTATCGGCACGATGCAGATGCGCAACGGCAACCCTTCTAAGTCCGCGATTCAGAAAGACCCAGATGCCTACAAGGACATCCCCGGCTACGAAGGCCTGCCGCCCGCGTTCGTGCGCTGCTTCCCTGAACATCTCCGCGCCGCAGGCTACTACTGCACCAACGCATCGAAGAAGGACTACCAATTTAAGGAGCCCGTCACGGTCTGGGATGAATCGTCCAACAAGGCACACTGGAAAAACCGTGCAAAAGGCCAGCCCTTCTTCGCCGTGTTTAACCACACCGGTACACACGAGAGCAAGGCCTTCCCTAAGGCTAAGCCAACGCCCGTCGTTGTAAAGCCAGAAGACGTCTCCATCCCGCCGATCTACCCCGACACCCCGGCGGTCCGCGACGCGATGAGTAAGACCTACAACAACATCGCCGCGATGGACAAGTGGGTCGGCCAAAAGATCAAAGAACTCGAAGACGCGGGACAACTCGACAACACAGTCGTCATCTTCTGGTCCGACCACGGCGTCGGCCTACCCCGCGGCAAACGCTCCTGCTTCGACACCGGCCTCCGAGTCCCGCTCATCGTCCGCTACCCCGATGGGAAAGACGCAGGCACACGAGACAAACGCGTCGTGAGCTTTGTCGACTTCGGCCCGTCCGCATTGTCGCTCGCTGGTATCAAGCCCGATGAGCGTCTCGACGGCACGCCCTTCATCGGCGAACACGCCACGCAGCGTGACGACTACCGCAACGGCTACGCCTATGGCCACGCCGACCGCTTCGACTCGGTCTATGAACGCACCCGCAGCATCTCGGATGGCCGCTATCGCTATAACCGCAATTACCTCACCGATGTCCCTTACATCATCAGCAATGCCTACCGCGAAAACCTCGCGATGACTGCGCAGCTCTATGCCCTGCAAGATTCAGGCAAGGCCAAGCCCACGCAGTGGCAGATGGCCGCGAAGGTCCGCCCCGCTGAAGCGTTTTACGATTCGCAATCTGACCCATGGGAAACGAGAAACCTCATTGATTCGCCAGAGCACCAAGAACGCATTGCAGCGATGCGCAAGAGTCTCGACGCATGGATCAAAGACACCGGCGACCTCGGCTTCGTTTTACCCGAAACGAAACTGGTCAAAGAACACATCTGGCCGAAGGACGGCAAGCAGCCGACGACGCCAAAGGCAGAGGTCAAGGTCGTCATCCTTGAAGGCGGACGCGGGCCAGTTGTTCCCGGTATCGACTACGAGTTCTTACCAACGATTCAACTGACAATTGACGACCCCGGCGCTTCGATTTGCTACAGAGTGAGCGATACAAAAAAGTTTGATGGTCCTTGGAAGGTTTACGCCAGGATTAATGGGAAACATCCGATTGTGTTGGCGGAGAATAAATTTGTTCAGGTCCAAACGCACCGCATTGGTCACAAGCCAGCGACGATCGTGGTTGATCTGATAAAAAAGATCGAAGCCCAGTAGGCTCCAGCATGCGCATCCTCCTTCAACGTGTTACGCATGCTTCAGTCGTTGTGAACAACGAAACGATCGGTGCAATTGATCATGGCTACTTGCTGCTCGTCGGTATCGGTAAGGACGACACGCAAAATATCGTGAATAAGCTCGCGAAAAAGATCGTCAACCTAAGGCTATTCCCGAACGATCAAGGCAAGTTCGATAAGTCTTTGCTGGATGTTGGTGGCGAGGCGTTGATCGTTTCGCAGTTCACGTTGTTTGGCGATGCGCGTAAAGGAAATCGGCCGAGCTTTATTGATGCGGCACCCCCGGAGTTGGCTTCGCCGTTGTGTGATCTGTTTGCGGAGACGCTGAAACAACTCGGCATCCAACGTGTTGAGGCCGGGCGGTTCGGCGCGAATATGCAGGTGTCGTTGTGCAACGATGGGCCGGTGACGCTGTGGTTGGATTCGGATGGTTAGCCGCCGGGCCATGCCAGGCGGACGATGGATCTTCAGCACCAATTGCTTTGAATATATAGATTCCCGTCTGTGCGTCCGCCCGCGTGGTGACGCGGCGGCTGCTCGGGATCAATCCAAATCCTTAAAGAACCGATCCCATGCCGGGTCGGGTGGCAGGGCTAGCATCTTGTTATCTTCAAACGAAAACGCGACGGCGAAGGCCTTGCCGGTGATCTCGCTGCGTTGGACTGGGCCGAAGAATCGGCCATCGCTGGAGTTGTTGCGGTTGTCGCCGATCATCAGGTAGCCGTCTTCGGGCACGGTGTATGGGCCGAAGTTTGTGCTTAATGCACTACGGATCAATTTGAAGTCTTCAACGAATGAGAAGTTCAGCGCTTTGAGATCGGATTCGCTCAGGCCGAGGGCACGAGCTTTCAGCGCTTCGTCGAATTGCTCGCTAAACACGGGCTCGCCATCGACCAGCAGCTCATGGCCTTTGACGCCTAGGCCGATGTTATTGAGCAGGTCAGCCTCAACGCCGGTCTCGTAACGCTTCAGCAGAAACGCCACGAATTCGTTGTAGCTGGCGGACTTGCCCGCGATAGTGATCTTTCCATGATCAACGCGTGCTAGCACCTTAAGCGATGGGTTCTGCTTTAAGTACTGATCAACCGAGATATCTTGTTTCTCCGAAATGATCAGGCCTGAACCACCGAGTTGTACAGGGACCTGTTGGGTGACCGTGTCGCTATAGAGTTGTTTTACGGTGCCATTGGGGTGTTGGAGCATCGCGTAGTTTTGCCAGCGTTCTTCGATATGCTGGGTGATTTTGGTTTGGTCGAACAGCACCTCGCTGCGGTAGAGGAGCGGCTTGGTGATTTCTTTGATGACGCCGGTTCGGGCATTCTGTTCGTTGTATTTCGTTTTGACCTCTAGGCCTTCGCTCACCGCGTCGAGGTCTTTATAGGTCGCGGCGGTGCCGTTGATGATCATCTTGCTGTCGCGGATTTCGATTGTGTCGCCTGGGATCGCGACGATGCGTTTGACCATGCGGACATTGGAGACGGGGTTCCAGAACGTGACGATGTCGCTACGCTGTGGGCCGTCGCCCCATTCGATTTGCGGGATGCCATCGAGCGGGTTGTCGAATTGGATGGGTGTGAAGGGGATACCGATCTGCGGCCCGGTGAGCGGGAACTGTAGGCCGTAGGCCAAGCGGTTGACCGCGATGCGATCGCCGACGTGGATCTCTGGCTCCATCGAGCCCGTCGGCACATCATTCCAGTCCAGCAGCATCGAGCGGAACACCACCACGACGAGCACGACCGATCCGATCGGCTTGACCCAGTTGTGCCAGAGCTTGCCCATCGGCGTCGTCGGCTCGGGGCGCTGTTTCTTAGGCTTCTTTGGTGCCTTCGCTTTTTTACCAGGCTCGGCCTTGGGTTCGCTGAGCGTCGAAGTGTGCGCGACAGGTTCTTCGGCGTCAGCGTCTTTGGGTTTGTCCGCGTCTTGGCTCATGGCTTAGCTCAATAGCCGCGACGCTACGCGTCGCCGGGGGCTGGGTCTTTGTGGGGCGCAGGCGATGCGTAGCATCGCGGTTATTCAACGGCTGGCGATTTAGTATCAGATTGTACCGGCCCATTCTCCGCTTCGACGATCCCAAACAAATCTGCGCGGGGTACATACCGCTTCTCGCCCGTCTGTTCATCTGTATCGACGGATTCCAGGTGCATCCCAAGCACAGGCGTCTTCCTCGCATACGGCCCGGTGATGAGACGGGTCAACACCAAGATCCGCGTCTGCGGGTTTGCTTGGTCGTCGATGAACTCAACGAACTGAAGTTTCGTGCCCGCATCGACGATGCCGGCCAGGTCGGGAAAGTCTTCCGGGTTGCTGCGAAGTTCTTCGACGCTCGCCGCGGAGCGTTTGCCCGGCGTCCCCGAAGGTAAATCGTTTCGGCCAGGCAGTAGGACCACGCGGCCGTCCGCGAGGTACCCGATGATCATGTCGCGCTTAAGTTCGTAATCGATATCAGGGTCAAAGTCGTGTTCAAATTGACCGGTTTCGCTGCGCTGACGGTCGCCTGTGATTTGTTGCTGGAGCAAGGTAATCAGCCCCCAGCCCATGCCAATGGCGACGACAATAAAGACAACGACCGCGAGCCAAGGTCCGCCGAGCATATCGCGGGATGGGCCGGGTCGGACGGGTTGTGGTGTGGGGTCGGGCATGACTTTTAGCGGGTGACGCGCACCGTCCCGTTCGCATCAATGATAGATGGTTCGCAGAGGCCGCTGCGCATCGGCCGATACACGGGATCAATCGATGCTGAACATCGCCTCGACGAATTGGGCGGGGTCGAAGGGTTGGACGTCTTCGGGGGTTTCGCCGACGCCGATGAACTTGACGGGCAGGTCGAGTTCTTCGCGGATGGCGATGACGATCCCGCCGCGAGCGCTGCCGTCGAGTTTGGAGAGGAAGATGCCGGTGACTTCGGTCGCCTCAGCAAAGACCTTCGCTTGGTTCACGCCGTTCTGCCCGGTTGTCGCGTCGATGACGAGCAAGACTTCGTGCGGCGCCCCCGGAAGTTGTTTTTCGACGACTCTTCTGATTTTGCTCAATTGATCCATCAGGTGTGACTGCGTGTGCAGCCGCCCCGCGGTGTCGAGGATGAGCACGTCGACGTCGCGTGCGATCGCGGCTTGCGTTGCATCAAACGCCACGGCTGCGGGGTCGCCGCCTTGTTGGCCTTTGACGACTTCGACGCCGAGTCGGCCGGACCAGACTTCGAGCTGTTCGACCGCCGCGGCGCGGAAGGTGTCACACGCGCCGAGGAGGACAGATTTGTTTTGATCGCGTAGGGCTTTGCAGAGCTTCGCGATGCTGGTGGTCTTACCCGCGCCGTTGATGCCACAGACGAGGATGACCGTCGGGCCGCCTGATGAGGGGTCAGCGAAGTTGAGGTTCCGATCCTCTTGCGGGAAGTAAGCGGTGAGCTGGTCTTTGAGCGCGGCGAGGGCTTCGTCGCCGTTGTTGATTTCGGATCGCTCCCAGCCCGCTTCGATGTCCTTACGCAGTTCGATCGCGGTCTTGATGCCGACGTCGGCTTGGATGAGTGCCTTTTCTAGGTCGCGAAGTAGCTCTTTGCTCAAAGGCTTGCCAACGAGCAGCGAACGGATCGCCGAGCCTGTCCCCTCTGAGGTGCGGGACAAGCCTTTTTTGAGTTTGCCGAAAACAGTTTTGAATAGGGCCATGGTGGGGGTATGGTAGCGGACACATGACAGGCTGTGATAAACGAAAGGGAATGATGATGAGGCGTTTCTCTGTGTTGTATGTATCGATAGTTTGGTTGCTTATCGCGGTCGCGTTTCCAGGCCTAGCAGAGGAGAAGGGCAGCGGCTTTGACAAAGAGAAAGACCTGCTCTCGCTGCACTACGACCATGCGAAGGATCGAGATGATGGCCACAGCGCTGCAGCCGACCGATCGATCCTTGAGACCATGTTCGGCAAGAAGTGGATCAAGGAACACGTGATGGCTATCTCTGGCGTTCATGGCAAGAACGGGCCAACCTTTGTCAAAGAGTCCGACAAGGTCATGGACGCGGTTTGGAACGACAGTATCGGTTGGCTCACGGCACATGAGCGACATGAAGAAGCGGCGCAGGTCATGCTCAAGCGCTGGCTCAAAACCCTTAAGGCTGGTGGAGATATTTGGATCAAGGAAGGTGGGCAGTCCGACCTCACCGCAGACGTGGTCAAGCTGATCAAAAAGGTCGCGCCCGACATCGATACCACTAAACGTATTCACGTTGTCCAGCACAGTGAGTGGAATGAGAAGAAAACGACGGACGAAGACTTAGCCTATACAAAGAACGAAACGCACTACATCCGTATCAACGATGCGAACCGTTATCTAAGTGTTCGCAAGGGCGACAAGGCTTTCGAACAGGCTGCTCTGCAACACCCTGTCTTCGGCCCATCATGGAAAGCCGCGTTTGAATACTTCACCCCACGCAAGCGTCTCGATTTTTCCGACACTGGCGAACTGATGCACATCCTTGATCTTGGCGAAATGAGCATCGATACGTTTCGAGAAAAATTTTTAGAGAAGCGAGAGTAGCGTGCCTTTGCCGGTTTGATTTGGCCCAAAAAATTAGCAAGGTCTAACGCACTGTTGATTGAGTCGGCCGTTTGATCTAGATCAGGGTCGATACCTTCGATGAACGTTGTGATCGTCATGAGTTGATGCGCCAAGAGTAATCATTTCTCGATTGCATCATCCAGCCATGCGTCGGGATCGGTGGGTTTCGTTGGGGCCGCGCTGGGATGCTGCGCGTCGCCTGCTACGCCGAGGGGGTCGGAGGTTTCAGGGTTCTCTTCGCCTGCTGGGGGCGGCGGGGCGTTGAGGTTTTTAGCGAGTTTGTCGAGGATGCCGTTGATAAAGGCGGGCGAGTTTTCGCTGCCGAATTGCTTGGCGAGCTCGATGGCTTCGTTGATGGCGACCTTGACTGGAGCGTGGCCCGACTTCATCTCGTAGTAAGCGAGGCGGAGGATCGCGCGGTCGACGGGGGGTTGGCGGTGGGTGGGCCAATCGGGCGCGAGGTGGGTGGCTTGCTCGTCGGCTTCCGCGTGATCGACCCAGGCTTGTAACGCGAGCTCAGCAGCGAACACGCGAGTGGCTTCGGTGTCGTGTTCTTCGTCGAGTTGGTCGGCGAGCTCTTGAGCGGAGGCACGCACCTTTGGCGCGTGGCCCGGGTTATGGTTGGGGCTGTTGACGTCGAGTTGGTAGAGGACTTGCATCGCGAGGCGGCGCAGGTCGCGGCGGGTGGGGGTGGTCATAGGGGTAGTTTAGTTTGAGATGGATCGGGGGATCGCAAGGCACCCGGCCGCTGAAGCGACCTAGGCCGGCTTAGTCTTTGATGGCTTCGATGAGGTTGGCCATTTCGACGCCGGTCATGAGGGCGGATCGGCCTGCGTTGCCGAGCTTGGCACCGGCTCGGTGGATGGCTTGCTCGAGGTTATCGCAAGTGAGAACGCCGAAGATGCAGGGGACGCCGGTCTTGACGTTGACGTCTTTGACGCCTTTGGCGGTCTGTTCGACGACGGCGTCGTAGTGGTCGGTCTCACCTTTGATCACGCAGCCGAGGCAGATGACGGCTTGATACTTGCCCGTTTCGGCGAGGGTCAGCGCGGTGACGGGCAGCTCGAAGGCTCCCGGAACATGGACCACTGTCAAGTTTGAATCTTCTCCCCCAAGCATTTTCCAGGTGTCGACGGCTGCTTCGAGTAAGCGGTCGACGATGTACTCGTTGAATCGGCCACAGGCGATGGCGATCTTGTGGTCGCCGGGGGTGAGTTTAGATTGAATCGTGTCTGGCATGGCGTTTTGGCGGGGTGAGCGGTGTTTTTGAGGTGCGATTGGTGTGTCATAGTAGCAGTCGGGTTTCAAAGGAGTGTTCAGTCGTTAAATAGAATGGTTCTAAATGAGACTGATTTGCAGGCGCTTGTGTAATGCCGTACTTTATTGCGTGTCGTTCTCACTTAGAGCGATTTCTTTGCCCCCTTTACGAAAGCAAACCATGCTGCCTCGAACCTTCCGGAACCTCGGCTTCACCCTGATAGAACTTCTTGTCGTCATCAGCATCATCGCGCTGTTGATCGCGATCCTATTGCCAGCACTTGGTGCGGCGCGTGTTTCTGCTCGCGATAGCCAGTCTCTGTCGAATGTCCGCCAGATCGGGTCGATCGCGATGGCCTCGTACCTGGCTGAGCGGAAAGACAGGTACCCTTGGCACAGCTCGGACGGCACGGTCACGCTCGACGGGGCTAAGCCACGCTGGCCGGACGACCGCTACACGGGTATCCAGAACGTTGAGGTCTTCCAGAACCCGCACCTTGATTTGTCTGCTGACGTGCTCGCCAAGCCTTTTTGGCATCAAACCAGCACGATGGACGCACACACCGCTGCGGAAACGTGGAACTCCGGTACGCCGACCGGCGCAACCGACCGCGACAGCTACGGCGGGTACGGCTACAACTACCAGTACCTCGGCAACGCACGGGGCTACAACCCCGCAGGCAACGCGCCCGGCGCGGTTGAGTTCCGCCGCAACGCAGCGACCATCCGCAACAACTCGGACACGGTCGTCGTCGGCGACACCTTCGGCGTACGTGATGCCAATGGCGCTTCGACCGGCGGGCAATACTCGCTGGACCCACACGCTGGCTCGGCTCGCGGTAGTGGCAAGGGCGATTTCTACGGCACCGCCGGTATGGCAGGCGGACGAGCCATGCCCGGGGCACGCGGCCACGACACCGGCGAGTTCTCCTTTGCTGACGGCCACGCCGAGTCCATGAAACCCGAGGAACTCGACGACATCGACAGCGACGGCGTCCTCGATAACGGCTATTGGAACGGTTACGGCGACCCAAATATGCGATGAGACATACGAGCTGACGGGGGAGCAGCGAACGAATGGAGCCGTGAGCGGCGTTTGGCACAATGTTGTCAAACCGGCTCACGGCTCTGTTCTTTGGCGATCTTCTGCGTAAGATATGCCGACGATATGTTGTCTCTATTGACCGAGCATTCAGAAGTACCCTCACCCAAATGTACCGATATGAACCGAACCGCTTTTTCGAGTTTGTCTGTCTCCCTGTTGGCCATGCTGGCCCCGCTGTCTGCGTTTGCTGACCGTAGCGGTGACCAGTCGATCGATCCGCCTGCGGAGATTATGAATGAGCCTTCGCCGGTGCTGTCGCCGGAGGAGTCGATGAAGACGTTCAAGGTCGAAGAGGGCTTTGAGGTCCAGCTCGTCGCGGCGGAGCCTTTGATCGAAGACCCGGTCTGTATGGCATGGGATGAGGATGGCCGATTGTGGGTCGCGGAGATGCGCGGCTACATGCCCGACCAGTTCGCCAACGGCGAAGAAGAGCCCACCGGCCGAATCGTCGTCCTCGAAGACACCGACGGCGACGGCACGATGGATACCAGCAAGATCTTCCTCGACAAGATCGTCCTGCCCCGTGCGATCGCGTTCGCGAAGAACGGCCTGATCTATGCCGACTATCAAAAGCTCTACTTCGTCAAGATCAACTCCAACGGCAGCGCCGGGTTTAAGCAGGTCATCGACCCGAGCTACTCCAACGACGGCAACGCGAAGTCCAACGTCGAGCACCAGGCCAACGGCATGCTCTACGGCCTGGATAACTGGTACTACAACGCCAAGTCCTCCCGCCGCTACAAGCAATCCGGCGCACGCTTCCGCACGGACAAAGCAACCAAACGCAACCCCGCAGGCGGTACCGAGTTCCGCGGGCAGTGGGGCATCACGCAAGACGACGACGGCCGAATCCTCTCCAACCGCAATCCCACACCGATCGAATACGAGGTGCTCCCGCCCAGCGTGACCAAGCGCAATCCGAACTTTAAATTCAAAAATCAGATCCTCAAGATCAAGCCCAATGTTTGGCCCGCACACCCGACACCCGGCGTTAACCGCGCGTACCAGCCCAACGTTGTCGATCACAAAACCTGGAAGCTCAAAGTCGCTACGGCGTCTTGCGGCCCGGTGATCTACCGCGGCACGCAGTTCCCAAGCGAGTACTACAACAACGTCTTCATCCCCGAACCCGCGGGCAACCTCGTCAAGCGCGTCGTCCTCGGTTTTGACGAAGACGGCAAGCCCACTGCGAAGCAAGCCTACGAAGGCAAAGAGTTTTTCACCTCGACCGATGAGCGCAACCGTTTTGTGAATGCGTACACCGGGCCCGACGGTGCCCTCTACCTCGTCGATATGTACCGCGGGCTGATCCAGCACCAGACGTACATCAGCGACTACCTGCGTCGGCAGATCGATGCGCGTAAGTTGGATAAGCCTTTGGGCATGGGCCGGATCTACCGCGTGGTGCACAAGGACTCGAAGATCGATCACGCAGCACCGAAGCTCTCCGAGATGGAAAGCGTGCAGCTTGTCGGTCTGCTCGGCCACGCCAATGCTTGGCACCGCCACACCGCGCAGCGCGTACTCGTGCAGCGTAATGACAACGATGCGATCGACGCGCTCAACACCATGGCAACAAGCGATGCCAACCCGCAGGCACGAATCCATGCGCTTTGGACGCTCGAAGGCATGCGTGACCTGACGCCAGAGACACTCCTCGCCGCCGGCGCAACGGATGACCAGCGTGTCCGTGCACAAGTGATCCGTTTGTCCGAGGCTTATGAAGGTAAACAGACAGAGGCGTTGCAGTTCGTCTCTCTCATGGAGCGTTACGCGAACGAGTCGCCAAGCTGGGCGCTGGACATGCAGCTCGCGCTGAGTGCCGGCATCCTCGCGAGCATCGACACACCCAAGGCCTATGACGTGTTGCTTAGCGTCATTGATCGCCGAGGCGACGACAAGCTCTTCCTCGGCGCGATCGTCTCCGGTTTGCGTGGCAAGGAAGCGGTCCTACTCGCCAAGGTGAACGACGGCCCGATCAAAGCCATGCTCGGCAGCGCACTGGTCAAAGCCACCGAGAACGGCGACCTCACCATCGGCTCGCTCCTCGCACTCGTCGACTCGCCTGAGTTTGAAGACCAACGCGACGAACTACTTAAGAACCTCTCGACGCAAGCCGTCGAAGGCGACAAGGTCGCCGTCGTGAATGAGCTGGTCAACAAGCTCGCCTCGGCCGAGTACTCCGAAGCAAACAAGCTCGCCATCCTCGAGGGCATGTCCCAAGGCGGCGACCGACGCACCAGCCCGATGGAGCTCGATGGCAAGCCAGCGGTCTTCACCGCGTTGCAAGAAAATGCACCCGAAGCCTTGGCCGACCTGGTCGCGGTGCTCAACGACATCTTCGTCTACGAGCGCAATGAGCTCGACCCCGAAACCATCGCGCGGATCGAGGCCGGCAGAGGTCTCTACGGCGCGCACTGCTCGACGTGTCACGGCGAAGATGGCTACGGCCTCGAAGGTGCCGGCCCACCGTTGTCGCCCTCCGACTGGGTCAACGCCAGCCCGAAGATGCTCGCGACCCTCATCCTCAACGGCGTCGAAGGCCCGATTGTTGTCAACGGCAAACTCTACGAGCCGCCGTCGATTCAAGCGGTCATGAACGGCTTTAAGCATGTCCCGATCAATGACCAGGACATCGCCGACATCCTCACCTTCATCCGTAGCAAACAGTTTGGCAACCACAGCGCCCCGGTCGATCCCGCGATCGTCACGCAGGCCCGCGCCGACTATGCAGGACTCAATCAGCCGATGACCCCTGAAATGCTGCAAGTGATCAACCGTGAAGATGGTTTTGAGGATGGTATTGAAGCGGCACCCAAGCCAAAGGTCGAAGTCGCGATGGCGAGCTGGCTTAACCACAGCAACCGCAACCTCGTCATCACGCTGATGGCGGTGACCGGCCCGCTGATTCTGCTGCTTGTCGGGACCCTCTTCGGCGCGATGTTGCCTAAGCCGTGATGGACGCTCATCACGTAGTGCATGACGCGCTATACAAAACAAGTAAAAACAAAACGCCACACGGAGTCATTCCGCGTGGCGTTTTTCTTAGGTCTACTTCTTCTTACGCTTCTTCCGTTTTTTGCCTTTGCCCTTTTTCTTTTTCTTCTTTTTCTCGGGCTTTGGCTTGGCGGCTTTGGCGTAGGCTTTGTCGACCTTCGTCAGGACTTCTTGACGCGTGTCGATCGCTTCGCGGATCCCGTGCGTGCAGCACTTGACCATTACGAAGGGTAGGCAAACCGCGAGGACTTTCGCAGGCTCACCCGCGTCGTATGGCCAGCCGTAGAGGATGATCGGCTTGATCGCTTCGTCCGTGATGGACCGTTCGATATCGCAAGGCACCAGTTGGTACCGACGATACGTTTTGACGACGTAGTCGCCGACTTGGATGTCTTCCGGCGAACGGATCCGCTGGGTCAATGTGGTGGTGGTCATGGCATCGCTCCCACGCATTGGCGCGGCAGGGGGTTTATTCAAGTTTGGGATAGGGCTACGAGCGGCAGCGGGTCATCGCCAAGGGGCGGGCGCTGGTTCGTTTCCACGTGGGGTCGAGATGGAGGGATACATTTTAAGCATGGCCGTCTCCGGGGAAGACAGCTTACGAGATCGCACAAGCCATGCAAGACCTAGCGCGGCAGGCGGTTGAGCTTCTGGAGATTTTTGCAGCCACGTTGCTAGCCACCGCAGCAGCACTATCATGGTCGATTCAACGCGAAACCAATCAACCCCTGAAGCGCCGCGACCTGCCGCGCATTCCAAAGGAAACAAATCATGCCAAAACGAGCAAAAATCTCAGTCATCGGTGCAGGCGGCAACGTCGGCGCATCCGTCGCCCTCTGGTCCGCCGTCAAAGAACTTGGCGATGTCGTCGCGGTCGACATCTCCCGCACCCTCGAAGACGGCAGCACCATGCTCCCCGTCGACGGCCGAATGCTCGACCTCGCACAGTGTGGCCCGATGGAACTCTTCGACGCCAACATCACCGCGACCGATGACTATGCACACATCGCCGACTCGGATGTCGTCGTCGTCTCCGCGGGCATCCCCCGCAAGCCCGGCATGTCCCGCGACGACCTCATCGGCACCAACGTCAAGATCGTCAAGTCGGTCGGCGAGAACATCAAGAAGCACGCGCCCAACGCGATCGTCATCGTCGTCAGTAACCCCCTCGACGCGATGGTCTACACGATGTGGAAGGCTACCGGCTTCCCAACGAATCAAATCATCGGCCAAGCGGGCTGCCTCGACGTCGCACGATTCAAAACCTTCATCGCCATGGAGACCGGCTTCTCCGTCGAAGACATCAACGCGCTCCTCCTCGGCGGGCACGGCGACGACATGGTCCCGCTCCCCCGATACACCAACATCTGCGGCATCCCCGTCACGCAGTTCATCAGCGAAGAAAAACTCAACGAAATCGTCGACCGCGCCAAGAAGGGCGGCGGCGAAATCGTCAAGAAAATGGGCACCTCCGGCTACCTCGCCCCCGCGTCCGGCACCGTCCAAATGGTCGAAGCCATCCTCAAAGATAAGAAACGCATCCTCCCCTGCGCCGCCTACTGCGACGGCGAGTTCGGGCTCAATGGCCTGTTCGTCGGCGTCCCCGTCGTGCTAGGTGCCAGCGGCGTCGAGAAGATCATCGAGCTCGATCTCAACGACAGCGAAAAAGCACTACTCAAGGAAAGTGCCGAGCACGTCCAAGACCTCGTTGATGTCGTCAAGAAACTCGACCCCTCGTTGGCGTGATACCTAAGGCATTTGAAACCGCAGATCAACGCGGATTAACGCAGATCAAGCCAACGCTTTGATCTGCGTTTTTCTTTATCCGCGTTCATCTGTGTTCATCTGCGGTTTCAACCTGCCTTGCTCCGCGTCTTTGCGTGAGGTTTTGTTTGTTTTGGCGACTCGCTCGAAGCACGCGACGCTCTAAGATGCTTGCACTATGAAAGCACGTCAGCTCGAAAAGATGGGGATTCCGTCATCGCTCGCTAAGGCCGCGAAGTGGTCGGTGTCGGCCGCGCGCCAAGAGGGCATGTCTATCGGCGATGCCAAGGCGAAACTCGCGCAGTTGGTTGCTGACCCCGAATCCCTGCGCGAGGATGCGTTGTTTGGATCGCTAGCGGTCGAGATCTCGCGGTACCAGCGTGCGGAGCAGGCGCGTCTAGATGCCGCGAATCAGCCGCCACGCGAAACGCCCGCGCCGTATCAGCAGTGGGGCCGTGACCTTGATGACAACGCGATCAAGCAGATGGACAACGCCTGTCGCCTGCCGGTGTCGGTGAGCGCGGCGTTGATGCCCGATGCGCACCTGGGCTATGGCATACCCATCGGCGGCGTCCTCGCGACGCGCGGCGCGGTGATCCCGTATGCGGTCGGCGTGGACATCGCGTGCCGGGTCAAGCTGAGCGTTTTTGATTTGCCCCCGGAACTTCTCAAGAGCCAGCCCGACCGGCTCAAGAACGCGATCGAACATGAGACGCGCTTTGGTGTCGGTGCGAGTTTTATCGATCGCGGTGGGCACGGGACGCCACGCGATCATGATGTGATGGATGAGGACTGGTCGGTATCGCCCGTGACGAGTATGACTAAGGACAAGGCATGGGCCCAACTTGGTACCTCGGGCTCGGGCAATCACTTCGTCGAGTTCGGCATCCTCACCGTCGACAACGAAAACGCAACGCAACTAGGCCTGCCGGCTTCAGCCGGTGGGGAGTACCTCGCGCTCTTATCGCACAGCGGCAGCCGAGGTGCGGGCGCCGCCGTCTGCAACCACTACTCATCCCTAGCGATGCGTTTACACCCAGAGCTCGACAAGCAGGCGGCGCACCTCGCGTGGCTAGAACTCGACTCCCCCGAGGGCCAAGAGTACTGGGACGCGATGAATTTGATGGGCCGGTATGCGAGCGCGAACCACGCGTGCATCCACGATGCGATCGCGCGGAACCTCGGCGGCGAGGTGATCGCTGGCGTCGAGAACCACCACAACTTCGCGTGGAAAGAAATGCACACGGATCCGGATACCGGCGAGCAGGTTGAGATGGTTGTGCATCGCAAGGGCGCGACGCCTGCGGGCGAGGGCGTGATGGGCATCATCCCGGGATCGATGGCGACACCGGGCTACGTGGTCGTCGGCAAAGCCGGGGCGGGTTCGCTCGACTCAGCGGCACACGGCGCGGGCCGAGTCATGTCGCGTAAGAAGGCCAAAGAGAGCTTCCGCTGGAACCACGTCAAGCCCATCCTCGAGAAGGCGGGCGTCACGCTGATGAGTGCGGGCCTAGACGAGGTGCCCGGCGTGTATAAAGACATCGAGGAGGTCATGGCCGACCAATCCGACCTCGTCGAAAAGGTCGCCCGGTTTGATCCCAAGCTGGTCAAAATGGCCCCGGCCGGCGAACGCCCCGAGGATTGACCTTTAATAGAGTCCTTATAAACAGATAAGCACCGCAATGGCGGTGCTTTTTCAATCGTCTTGTTACATGGGATGGCCGATTTGGAGCACGATCGGCTATGCTGGGAGGCCTGCTGCGACCCGCGAAGGTCTAGCACAGGGCAATGAAGGTCAATAGCGTCAGGATCATGATCTTCTTGCGGTGGCCCGCTTCCGAGCTGTTTAGTTTGAAGAATGTTTCGAACATGATGGTTACTCCTGAACGTCGATCTGTTCAAGCATACCCCAAGCCCGTCCGATAGCCTAGTGGCGGGTCCAAAAAAACGCTAAGTCGAGTATTTGAATGAACTTGCACTGTACAAAGAGTGTTCAATTGCCCCTCGGAATCGGCCGGATGTTGCCTGGATGCAACAGAGTGGGCCTTTTGCTGGTGGTAGCGACCTTGTTCGTGACTAGCGGGGCGGCGGCTCAGGCCGTGGCACCCGCCGAGCCGGCCAAAGAGGCCCCGATTGTGGGCTGGGCGGACGGCGAGTCGGCCTATGCCTGGGTGCAAGGCTGGCTCCGCAGCGAAACGGGCGTGCCCGAAGATGACGACCTGCCCGACCGCGCGGTGAGCGGGTTGTTCGGCGTGTACGTGACCCTCCGTGACGACGGCCGAGTCATGGGCCGAGGCCAGGCCCTCCGCGCCGATATCAAACTCGCGATCGACGACGCCGGGCCACCCGTCCAGCTCGCTCCCTTGCTCGCCGCCGCGACCCGACAAGCCCTTGAAGAGCTCAAAGATAAGCAGATGAAACGAGCCATCGAGCTCAACATCAACGATCCCGACCTGCTCAACCTCGCCATCATGGACGCGCGCAAACGCATCCAGCTCGCCATCCAGCTCGGCTACGGCCTCGAGTCGATCGTCCTCCCGCCCAACGCGCCCGACCAAGCCGTCTTCACCACCTTCGCCCCCGGCTACCACGGCCTCCGCCTCGCCGGCCCACTCGCGGGCAAAGCCGACTTCGCCTGGCCCGCCATCGAGCTCTCCCGCAACAACGCCGCGCCACGCACCGTCTTCCGACTCATGGACCTCCAAGGCTACGACGCAGACGAACTCCCGCTCGTCGCCCGCGCCGACGGCCCAGCCCTCCAGCGATTCGCCGTCATCCACATGGTCCGCTCCCGCGCCGCACAACCCATGCGACAGCTCACCCGCGGCAACGTCATCCTCCAACAGCAGATCATCGACGGCCGAACCATCGCAGGCCTCGCCGAACGCATCGCACGACACCTCGATCAACACATCGTCACCGACAAACGCACCGGCCAAGAACTCGTCCGCGGCACCTATCAGCCCTCGCTCCAACGCTACGCCCCGCAATGGGCCGACGAGCGCGAGACGGCCCTGCTCTGCTACGCCTTGACCCGCCACAGCCGTGTCGCGCTCGACGCCGGCCTTGCTGGCGAAATCATGGAAGCGCGTGCCAAGCGCGTCCTCCGCCTCGCCGAACAATTCGCCCCCCAAGCCATCCCGCAGAACCTGCCCCCTAAGCACCTGACCGCCGCGTTCCTCCTACTCACGTTCTGCGAAACGCCCGCTCGGCTCACCCCCGACCAGCTCGTCCTCCGCGACCGCCTAGGCCAAGCCCTCCTCGCCCTGCGACACCCCGATGGCGGCGGATACCGTGTCGAAGCCGGCAGCGACAAACGATTGCCCCGCGCCTCCGCCGCCGTCGTCACCGCCGCGCTCGCCACCTACTTCGACACCACCCGCAGCAAGATCCTCGCCCAGCCGCTCTGGGCCGTGCTAGGCGACCTCATCGCGGTCAACGACACGCAGGAAAAAGCCCGCGTCGTCGATCTCCTCTGGGTCGCACACGCCCTCGACGCCGCTGGCGAAGACCTCGCTAAAGCACAGCCCGATCCAGACGCAGCCGCCGCAACCCTCGACCAATGGCGAAAGACCCTCGCCAGCTACCTCGAACTCCTCACCGAGCAACAAGTCCGCAACAACCCCATCCTCGGCCCCAGCGATGTCTCCGGCGGATTCATCCTCCAAAAACCAACACCAGGCAGCCCGCCCGAACCCACCTGGCAGTCGGCCATGCCCACCGCCTTCCTCGCCTTCGCACTCCGTGACCCCGGCGTCATCGACCCCGACCAGCGCTTCGGCCCCGTCCTCGCCGCAGGACTCGGCGCCCGCTACCTAGGCCAACTCATCATCACCGAGCCCTCCTCCTACTACCTCCGCGACCCCGAACCCGCCATCGGAGGCGTCCGACGCACCCTCTGGGACAACACCCTCTACCCCGACTGCTCCGCCATCACCCTCATCGCACTCGCCGAACTACAACAAACCCTCATCGACCTAGAACCCAAAGACTAGCCAACCCCAAACCCACCCCGGCCCCCCCGCTTCAGCGGGACGGGTCCCCCAAAAAAAAAAAAA
>JBGCDC010000128.1:0-3812 GCA_045105055.1 Phycisphaeraceae bacterium
TATAGCACATGGATCTGATCAAAATTATTCTCGCAATTTTCCTGCCACCCGTCGCGGCGTTTCTACAGGTCGGCAACGGCCTACACTTCTGGCTTAACATCTTTCTCACCGTGCTCGGCGGTATCCCGGGCGTGATCCACGCGCTATGGCTCGTCGTGAAAAACAAGTCGTAGGCGCGCCGAGGATATAGATCAATTTGCGCTATTTTTGACTTGTTGCCTCTGCTCCCTCTCCCTGCCACGGAGAGGGAGCTCGAGCCGGGGCGGTAAAAATGCAAAATGCTTTAATCGAGCGGTGTCTGATAGAAGTGCAGCCGCATCCCGCCGTAGTCCGCGGTGGCCGGGCCGTCGTAGCCAGCGACTTCTTCGCAGGTCACTTCGACGGGCGTGCGCAAGACGACCACGCCACCTTGCTCCAAGATCGGCAGCACCTGCCCCACCATCGCGAGCACTCTCGCGCGATCGTCGTCCTCTTCCATCATCACATAGGGCGGGTCGATGAATGCGACCTGTATCGAGCCGGGCTGGATCGACGCGGCCCAATAGCCTGCCAATGCCGAGCCTTGGATGACTTGTGCGCGGTCGGTAAGGTTTAGCGCCTCGATGTTTTGATTCAGTCGGCTGACCGCCGAGCGATCCTGATCAACAAAGGTACAACTCGCAGCGCCGCGCGACAGCGACTCAAGCCCGAGTGACCCGGTCCCGCTGAACACATCCACGGCCGACCAACCCTCGTTGTCGCCATCGGGCTGCAAAAGCCCTAGCGAGGTCAAGCGATTAAACAGGGCTTCCTTAACGCGATCGATGATCGGCCGAGTCGTATCCATATCTTCCGGGCCAAGGATGGTTCGGCCACGATGATCGCCAGCAATAATTCTCATCGGTAGAGTTTAGTCGGTTTTGCAAAGTTCTAAATCTTCCTCGAAACGAGAGGTTGTTTTTAATGCAGGCACCTGCGGAACGAGCGACAGGGGGGTGCCCCTATACCCCCGAAGGCAAAAGGCGGCTGATTGCCTTTGGGGTGTCGGGGCCTAGCCATGACGCCTGCCGCGGAGGCGCTTGCATCAAAAAAGATTCACCTTGTTAAACTTCTCGCTATGCCAAAGACCAAAGACAAACCTAAGCACAAAGCCAAAAAGAAGATCGCCGATCAGCAGACCACCCTCGCCGACCGAGCGGATCGTTACGCCCTCTACGGTCTGTCCGTGCAGGAGCCCGCCAACGAGGCCGAGTTCTTTACGAAGACCTACAAAGAACTCAACGGCAAAGACCCGTACATCCTCCGCGAGGATTTCTGCGGTACCCATGCCGTGTGTTGCGAGTGGGTCAAGATGCACAAAGACAACGTGGCCTACGGCGTCGACCTCGACCCCGAGCCGTTGGCGTGGGGCAAGGCCAACCTCCAGCCGGCACTGACCGATGAGCAGCGCAGCCGAATCAACCTTTACGAAGACGATGTGCGCAGCGCTGCTGAGGTTAAAGCCGACGTCTTAGCGGCTCAGAACTTCTCGTTCTTCTTGTTTAAGACACGCGATGCACTGCGTGGCTATTTCGCACAAGCGCTGGCTAACATCGCTGACGACGGCATCATGATCATGGACATGATGGGCGGAAGCGACTGCCACATCGAAGACCACGAAGACATCCGCACGATCGATACGGACGTCAAAGGGTTCAAGAAGTTCAAGTACATCTGGGAGCAGAAGCGGTTCAACCCGATCACCGCAGATGCGCTGTTCCACATCCACTTCCGGTTTAAAGATGGTAGCGAGCTGGATAAGGCGTTTACCTACGACTGGCGGTTCTGGACACTGCCCGAGGTCACCGAGCTCTTGCTCGAAGCCGGGTTCAGCGACGCAAAGGTTTACTGGGAAGAAACCGATGAGGACGGCGACGAGACCGGCGAGTTCGCCCCTGCCAGCGAAGGCCCGGCCGACCCGAGCTGGATCGCATATATCGTGGCACGTAAATAAGAAGTTGGATTTGGTGATTTGGTGAAGCGTCAAGGCAAAGCTACTCTGTGCCTCATGGTGTATCAATCCACCACTTCAGACATCACCCAACCAGATTTGACACATGAAACTCCAGCCCCCCAAAGGCACGCGCGACTTCTACCCCGACGAGATGGCCAAGCGGCGATACTTGCACGACGCCTGGCGGAAGGTCTCGACACGTCATGGCTTTGACGAAGTGGATGGGCCCATCTTCGAATCACTGGACCTTTATAAAGTGAAGTCAGGCGACGGCATCGTCTCTGAATTGTTCCACTTCAAAGACCGTGGCGACCGCGAACTCGCCATCCGCCCCGAGTTCACGCCGACGCTTGCACGCATGGTCGCGGCGCAGGCCAACGGCCTCCCCAAGCCGATCAAGTGGTTCTGCACGCCCAACCTTTGTCGAGCAGAAAAACCACAGCGCGGTCGCCTGCGCGAATTCGACCAGTGGAACATCGACATGCTCGGCGAGAGCGGAGCGATCGCGGATGCAGAAGTCATCGCCGTCGCGGTCGACCTGCTGCGAGAGCTCGGCATCGGGCCAGAGCTCGTGAAGGTCAAGCTCAGCCACCGCGAAGTCGTGCGACAGGTACTAACCTCGCTCGGCGTACCCGACGACAAGATGAACGACGCGTTCGCACTCCTGGATGCGAAAGATAAGCTGCCACCCGATGTGTTTGCAGATAAAGCAAAAGCGCTCGGCCTGGGCGATGAACAAGTGCAGCGCTTCGACGCGATGTGTAGCCAGACCTATCGTGTCGGCGAGATCGATAAGCTGCGCACCGCAGCGGGCATCGACGATGCGCTCGAAGACCTCGTCGCCATCGACCAGACCCTCGCGGGCTTTGGCCTGGGTGACTGGTGCGTTTATGACTTAGGCATCGTGCGCGGCTTGGCCTACTACACCGGCACGGTCTTCGAACTGCACGTCACCACCGGTAAAGAACGCGCGCTCGGCGGCGGCGGTCGCTACGACAAACTGATCGAACTCTTCGGCGGACCCGCCATGCCCGCCGTCGGCTTCGGCATGGGCGACGTCGTCCTCACCAACCTCCTCGAAGATGAAAACCTTCTCCCCGAATCACTTACCAAACCCGAGCCCGACGCCTATGTCATCGCGGTGACAGAAGTAGGGGACTTGGCACTTGCGGGGGTCGTCTCGACCCTACGCTTCGCCGGCCTGCACACCCGCATGAACTACAAGGCGACTCGTAAGATCGGCAAGCTGCTCAAAGACGCCGAGAACTGCGGTGCGAAGGTCGCGATCATCCTCGACGACGACGCTGGCAAAGGTAACGCCTCTGTCAAAGACCTCGTCACCGGCGATCAGCAGACCATCGCAATCGACCAGCTCACCGATCACTTGAGTGACTAAACCGCACTCCTTAAGCCCGCTGCTTGGCGACAGCCACGCGGCGCGGGTCGTCTGCTGAGTCAATTTGTCATCGCTGCGCGTTACACTTAACTACATGGCGAATCGTCGCTTCCACTACGACCGCGCATTTGAGCACTACCTGCGTGCCAACCAGATCGCTTATGTCGCGGTCGATGAAGCCAAGCGTGCCCTGACAGGTGATCGTCGCGATCAGGTTCTCCCGACCAAACTCAAGAGCTTTGACTTCGTCGTCTACAGCGAGAACGGCTCGAACCTGCTGGTCGATGTCAAGGGCCGCAAGCACGCGGGCAATACCGGGCGGGCGTTTCAGAACTGGGTGACACGGGACGATGTCGAGTCGTTGGCCAAGTGGTCGGAGATCTTTGGCGACGGGTTCGAGCCGGCCTTCGCGTTTTTGTTTTGGTGCGAGGCCCAGCCGCCTGA
>JBGCDC010000129.1:0-4357 GCA_045105055.1 Phycisphaeraceae bacterium
ATCAACTCATCAAAGCCCTCGCCCAGTGCCCGGTCCTCTCGGCCCGCGTCATCGGCGTCGCTAACTCCGCAGGTTCGAGCGCCATCCATCGCATGGACAGCATCGACCGCTGCGTCCGCCACCTAGGCGCGAAACAAACCCGCACCATCGCGCTGACTATGGCCATGCAGCTCATGGTCGATCAGCTCGACGTCGATCAAGATCTGGTCCGTGGCCTCTGGGCGTCCGCCGCATTTAAAGCTAGCGCCGCCAAACTCGTCGCCGAGACCGTCAGCCCCGAGCAATCTGATCAGGCATACAGCATCGGCCTACTCCAAGACATCGGCCTACCCGTGCTTCTCGCGGTCGACCCACACTTCTTCAAGAACAAGCTCGCTGGCTCCAAAGGCAAGTCGAGCTGGATCGAACTCGAGCGTGCACACTTCGGTATCGACCACGCCGAGCTCGGCGGCGTCATGCTACAAAGCTGGAACGCGCCCGCTGAACTCGTCCTAAAAGTCAGCCGACACCACGACGCGGTCGGCAACGACAGCATGGCATGGATCGCCGAGATGCCCTCGCGCTTTGCAGGCTTGCTGCCGCACCTCGACGAGCAAACCACCAAGGATCAATCGCAAACCCTCGCCGCAGTTCACGCGCGATTCCTCAGCGATTCCTACGACACACTCGACGCGTTGCTTGCGAAGATTAAGCACCGTTTCAAGCTCCTTGGCAAAGCCGCTGGCGGCACCTCGCAGATGCCCAAGGACTTCGTTTCACAGCTCATTCAAAGCGTCGCGGGTGACACCTATTCCCTCGCCGCGAAAGTCAGCCGACTGGACAAGCAACTCGCCGACCAAGTCGATCAACTCGCCGAGGCGAGGCAAGACGCACTCAGCGATCAGCTCACCGGCCTGCTCAATCGTCGCGGCTTCGAATCCTTCGGCCAACAGCTGCTCAACCAAGCCGCCAAAGCCAACCTCTCCGTCGCTTGCCTCATGATCGACCTCGACGACTTCAAGCCCATCAACGATACCCACGGCCACGCCGCCGGCGACCTTGTCCTCATGACCGCTTCAGAGCTGCTCCGCTCCAACACCTCTCGGGGAGACCTCGTCGCACGCCTCGGCGGAGACGAATTTGTCGTCCTCATCCTCGGCGACCAACAAGGCGACGCACACGCATTAGCCCAGCGACTCCACGCCGTCTGCAACGGCAAGAAGATCGCACTCGATAGCGGCGACACCGCAACCCTCGCGATGAGCATCGGCGGCGTCTTCCAAGCCCGCATCGGCAGTTCGGCCACCACCAGCGATCTCGCCGCCGCCGCCGACCAAGTCATGTACGCCATCAAAAGAGCCGGTAAAGCCGGTCTGAAGTTCGAGGCGATGAGCCGAAGTAACGCCGCATGAGGTGAGTATATGGCTCTAGAAATCGGTTGCCATAAGCGTGCCGGCAGGACGCTGTGTGAAAATGATCTGACCTGTTTCAAGAGCCCGGTGCCACACAACTTGCCTAAGCAAGCTGTGTGTTAATCATCTATCTCATCACACAAATTTGTCTCTCAAAGCGGTCTACGGCACGCAGTGTGGCACCCGGCTTAACCGTGCATATTGTCAACGATCCATGTTAGTTCTTCGAGACTGTATCCATATGCCTCATGGTTATAGCTCGCGCTAGAAGCCATAAAAGTGCGGACGCCATCTAGTCCACGCTTCATTTCTTTTTGTGGTATGCCTACCAAGTAGATTGAGTCAGCTTTTGATGGTGCAGACTCAATCGAGGCACGTAAACTAGGGTGGAGATCCGGTGTTGCTTCGTACATTGCAACCGCGGCCATCATTGATAAACGAATGTTCATACTTAGCCCCGATTTTAGTGATCGATTTAAAGAGTTGGTTCAGTCTCGCAGCATGCATGCCAACCAAACTGCTGCCATCTACCGCGTCGTCACCTCAAAGTCTCGAACATAAACCACTTCAAACTGCTTCGCTAACGCGAGGTCGATCGGCGTGATGATCATACGATCCACCGGTACCGGGCCGTTTTCGAGTTGGACGATCAGCGCCTCATAAGGCTGCCATTTCAGATCACCTAGCCGGGCCAAGTCGCCGAGCGGTTCGCCGGTGGTTTGTTCGAATGCCTTGTAGATCAGCTCTGAACAGTAGATGTATTCATCGTCAAGGCGGTAGCGAAAGTCGTAAGGCCGACCGAGGTACGCACGAGTCTTTTCGATGATCGTTGGAATATCGCCACGGAAAGACTCCGCGAATCGATAGGCCGCGAAGCCTTCGTTCCGCCCGCGGTTGATAAACACATCCAAAGGCGTCGCCTTCACAACACTGCCCGCTTCATAGACAACCCACTGCCCGTCGACTTGATCCACGATCCCGCAGTGCGAGTAATGCGAGTTAGACGTGCCCTCGATCATGTCAATGAGATCGTTGTGTTCGGAAGATTGAAAGATGACATCGCCGACTTGCGGCGTGTAGCTGTCCGCGGAGCCGGTCTCTTTTTTGTTTGAGTCGCCTTCGGCAGAAGAGCAGCCGCAAAATAGGCTGAAGAGAAGCAGGCAAAGGCAGGCGGGCTTGATCGATCGTAGATGTCTCATGCTGTGTTTCCTATACCCGCATTGATTCAGAGGTTTCGCATACGGCGGATGATGCGGTTGGATTTTTTGGGCTATGCCTGCTTAGAAATGCCAGGGCATGATACGTTTTTGTTCGCCGCACTCGGGGCATTCCGAGCCTTGATAGGGCCCGTCTTTTTGCTTGAAGCCGCAGCCGACCAGTGACATCCCGAAGATGGCGAGGGTGATGATGCCGACGGCGATCGCTCCGGGAGACCTCAGCCAAATGGCGAGTACCAGCGCGATCACCGAGAGAGTCGAGGCCACGATGTTGTAGTGCCCCGGCGCGGCGTTGCCGATCGGGCCATCACCGCCAGAGAGCTTCCAAGTTGCCGAGCACTTGCTACATCGCATCGTTTAGTCCAGCCCCGCGATCGCCCGTTGGCGAAGCATGTGATCGACGAGGACCAGTGCCATCATCGCTTCACCCATCGGGACAAAGCGGGGTAGTAGGCAGGGGTCGTGTCGGCCGCGCGTTGCGATCGTCGTCGCGTTGCCTTCAGCATCAACGGTGGGGCGGTCCTGCGGGATGCTGCTCGTGGGTTTGACCGCGCATCGCATGACGATGGGCAGGCCCGAAGAGATCCCGCCGAGCATCCCGCCGTGACGGTTGGTGGCGGTGGTGATGGGGGGAGAAAAATGGGGACTGTCCCCTTTGTCTTCTCTGTCTCCTTTGCCATCTTCATTTTTTGCAGCGGGCACGAACGTGTCGCAGTGTTCGCTGCCGCGTGCGGTGGCGACGCCGAAGCCTTCACCGTACTCGACACCCATCACCGCGGGCAGGCTGAACATCGCCTTACCCAGGTCGGCTTTGAGTTTATCGAACACCGGTTCGCCCCAGCCCGCGGGGACGTTTGTAGCGACGAGAGTCGATGCGCCGCCGATGGAGTCTTGTTCCTTGCGGACCTGCTTGATCAGCTCTTCCATCTTCGCTGCCATCGCGGGGTCGGGGCAGCGGACGGGGTTGGCCTCGACTTGTTCAAGGGTGACGGTTTCGGGGTTGATGTCGGTGGCGCGCAAGTCGCCGACCTGATCGACGTAGCCGATGACTTCGATGCCGTGGGCTTGCTTGAGTAGCTTCTTTGCGATCGCAGCAGCAGCCACGCGGACTGTGGTGTCGCGTGCGGAGGATCGCCCACCGCCGCGGTAATCGCGAAGGCCGTACTTGGCGTCAAAGGTGTAGTCGGCGTGGCCGGGGCGGTACTTGGTTTTGATGTCGCCGTAGTCTTGGCTGCGCTGGTCTTTGTTGCGGATGAGGATGGCGATGGGCGTGCCGGTGGTCTTGCCCTCGAAGACGCCGGAGAGGATCTCGGGGTGGTCGTCTTCCTTACGCGGGCTGACGATGCGCGACTGCCCGGGCTTACGCCGTTGCAGGTCGGGGATGAGGTCATCGACGGAGAGTTTCATCCCGGGGGGGCAGCCATCGACAATGCAGACATTGCCCGGGCCGTGCGATTCGCCAGCCGTGGTAACACGGAACAAAGTACCAAAGGTTGAGCCTGCCATAGACGAGACAGTTTAGCTGGGGCAGAGATTTATCGCCATATTGCATGTATTGGGTGCCACACCGCGTCCCGAAGGGCGCTGTGTGCGAATCCCCTGTTATGTATCAAGAGCAGTTCGCACACAGCGGCCTTCGGCACGCAGTGTGGCACCCGGCGTTTAGTTTAACTGGCTGGGGTGAGTGCCGCCATTTCGCGCGTGCGCTCAATCGTTAATGCCAGGGTGTTTGGGATTCCCCGAGAAGTC
>JBGCDC010000130.1:0-3303 GCA_045105055.1 Phycisphaeraceae bacterium
GAACGAGAAGCAATCCGTACCCTACCGGGTGGTCTATCGTGAGGAGGGTACCGGCGGCGCTGCTGCTGAGCATGTCTACTACGGCACCATCCGCGCCAACCCCACCAAGCCTCTGCGCATCGGTGCGCTGACCTGTCAAAACGCGGTGGGCTTTCCATATAAGCCCGTCTCCGACAACCTCGTCAACCTCGACACGGACCTGTTGTTCTTCTCCGGCGATCAGCTCTACGAAAATCATGGCGGCTTCGGCGTCATCCGCAAACCTGCGGACCCCGCGATACTCAACTACCTGCGCAAGTTTTATATGTTCGGCTGGGCCTTCCGCGAAGCCATGGCCAACGCGCCGACGATCTGCCTGCCCGACGACCACGATGTGTTTCACGGCAACATCTGGGGTGAGGCCGGCGCACCGTTGCTCAAGGGAAGCACCTCGTCTAACGGCGGCTACATCCAGCCCGCGAAGATGGTCAACGTCGTGCATAAAACCAACTGCTCGCATCACCCCGACTTCGCATCACCTCGGCCAGTCAAGCAAGACATCAGCGTGTACTACGGCGACATGGTCTACGGCAACGTCGGCTTCGCCATCCTCGCCGACCGGCAGTGGAAGTCCGCACCTAACAAGTCGGGCAACAAAGGCGGGCGGATCGACCATGTCACGAACCCTAAAATAGATACCAGCACGTTCGATAAGCCCGGTCTCGTCCTACTTGGTGAACGTCAAGAAAAGTTCCTTGAAGAATGGGCCTCTGATTGGTCGGGCCACGCGATGAAGGTCGTACTCAGCCAAACCATCTTCGCCAATGCCGCGACGCACCACGGCCGACACGACGGCTACCTCGTTGCAGACCTGGACTCGGGCTCTTGGCCGCAAACCCCACGCAACCGCGCGATCGACCTCATGCGACCGGCGATGCCTTTGCACATCTGCGGCGATCAGCACTTGGCCAGTGTCGTGCAGTACGGCGTTGAAAAACAACGCGATAGCTGCTGGGCCTTCTGCACCCCCGCGATCACCGTCGGCTACCAACGCTGGTGGCGGCCCGATGAAGTCAACATGCCCCATACCAACCGCCCGGCCCACGGCCTACCCAACACCGGCGAATACCTCGACGGCATGGGCAACAAAGCCTACGTCTACGCCAGCGCCAACCCTGGCAAAAACTTCAAAGAAGGCGGCGGCGACCGCTACGATTTCTCCCACCGCAAGAACAGCGGCTTTGGCCTAGTCACCATCGACACCACCGCAAAAACCTACACCCTCGACTGCTATCGCTTCCTCTGCGACGCAACCGATGGCAACAAAGACAACCAGTTCCCCGGCTGGCCGTTGACCATCCACCAGTCAGAGAACAAGGGCGACAATCAGATCAAGTAGGGCGATTCACGAGGGGTATCCCAGCCCCCGATCCGACCTGCCCAAAGTGCGTGATGGCTCATTGATCGCTTCTCGCTACGCCGGTGGAGACACGGGAAAGCCCAAAACGACAACCTCCCACAGTCTCACTGCGGGCGGTGCATCCGTCGGCCTCAGTTGTCGCTGGATCGGCGCAGCACTAGCCCCGCACAAACCCATCGAACGGGTTGGCACGGCGTCGGTTCTCTACAGTCGTCCCAAACAACATCCCCGCGCGCACAAAGACCTAATCATACGCATCCCACTAATTCTTGACGCGCGTTAGGCGCTTGTACGGTTGCGCAGTTTGCTTCGTTGGTGCATGATGCTGGCTCCCCGAACAAGGAGCCTCTTATCACCATCACCCCCGTTCATCCCGATGACCTTCAGGTCCTGAAAGGACGTGTCCGCGTCGAGTCTGACGCCAAGGCCCGTGACCGATGCCGATGCGTGTTGCTGGCGATCGATGGCCTGACCGCCCCACAGATTGCCCAACGCATCGATCGATCACGCAGCTTTGTTCAGCGTTGGTGCTACGCCTACCGCGATCACGGACTAGAGGGGCTTACACCCAAGCACCACAGCGGCCGGCCACCCTTGCTGGTGACGACCCAGCGTCAAACCTTCAAGCAACGCATCCTCGACGGGCCGACCGACACGGACGGGGTCTGTACGCTGCGTGGGGTCGATGCCCAACGCATCCTTCAGGACGAGTTCGGCGTGAGCTATTCGCTCAACGGCGTCTACAAGCTTCTGCATCAGCTGAACCTATCCGTCCTCGTGCCACGCCCCCAGCACCGCAAGTCCGACCCGCAGGCGATGGCCAAGTGGGTCGAGGACGCCCCTTTTTTGTCGAAAAAGTAAAGGGGAAACACCCCGATAAACGGGTTGCCGTCTGGTTCCAAGATGAAGCACGCATCGGCCAGCAAGGCACGCTGACGCGGGTCTGGGCCGAGCGAGGCAGCCGACCCCGCGCGGTGCGACAGACCGAGTATGAATGGGCGTATGTGTTCGGCGCGGTAGACCCGTTAACGGGCAAGTCGTCGGCGTTGATCGCCCCGACGGTGAACACGAAGCTGATGAGTGCGCACTTGAAGATGATCTGCGAAGAAGCGGGTGTGGACACGCACGTGGTCTTGGTGCTCGACGGCGCGGGCTGGCACAAGGCCAACGCGTTGGTGGTGCCGACCAGTATGACGCTGCTGTTCTTGCCGCCGTACTCGCCGGAGCTGATGCCGATGGAGCGGGTGTGGGCATGGATGCGTCAGCACGACCTGAGTAATCGCGTGTTCGTGGACACCGATGAGATCGATCGAGCCTGCGCTGAGAGTTGGAACAAACTCACACCCCAACGGCTAATGACCATCACCCACGAACATTGGCTGGAGCACGCGAATTAAGTGGGATGCGTATAATCACTACGTTTGAGCGTTTCCCGTTTCCTCAACATGTAGTAGATCACAACAGACAAGACGATCGCGATGAAATTAAACATCGCTGCTCTCTTATTCGCGCTGTGATGCAAATTGCGCTCATTTCGAAAGTCATTGAGAACATCCCCTAACGTGTCTGCGGAAATCTCGATCATTTGAGCTTCTGGATTCTCGCGCAACAACTGAGATGCCTCTGGCACGCCACGAAATGGGTCACTTCTTACATCTGCATGAAGAAACAAGAGAGAGCCGCAAAGTACAAAGATGATCACCGACACAAAAGTTCTTGCCATGTACTACACCCTTTATGTTTAGCGACACTTACTGCAAAGATACTGCGCAAGAGCGTGAGATTCGCCGTGATTGTCTTGCTCTGCGCCCTTTGCGATCTCTGCGTCTCCGCGGTGAAGCGAAGCGTTGCCTTGAAGCGAACCGCTTTTAACGCCCTTCAAGCAATCGCTGACCTAAAAAATC
>JBGCDC010000131.1:0-1870 GCA_045105055.1 Phycisphaeraceae bacterium
CTCAAGCAGCAAGCCGTCATCGATGTCCACCTCGAACGACCGCGCGAGACCCGGCTCATCCTCACGGCCACCGGCGAGTATCGACCGCTGCTTGCTGGGCTTGGCGCGCTGCTCGTGCTGATGGGGCTTTGGCCGCGTCGCGCTATGGCATGAGCGGCTGAGGTATCTTGTCGGCGTGTCCTCGCAAACCATCCAACCCAATCAACTCGCACAAGCCTTGTCGGATGTCGTGCGCGGCGAGGTCTACGACGATGCGGCACGGCGGGGGATGTATGCGACCGATGCGAGCCACTACCAAGTGATGCCGCGCTGCGTCGTCGTGCCAAAAGACGAAGCAGACGTCGCCGCGGTGGTCAAAATTGCACGCGAGCAGAGCGTGCCGATCACCGGCCGCGGCGCGGGCACCTCGCTCGCCGGTCAGACCTTCGGCCCCGGTATCGTGCTCGATTTTTCCAAGCACATTAACCAACTGATCGAGGTCAACGCCGATGAAGGCTGGGCCCGCGTGCAGCCGGGCATCGTGCGCGATCACTTAAACGCGCAACTCGCTCAGTTCGGCCTACATTTTGCGCCCGACCCCGCAACGACGAGCCGAGCCACCGTCGGCGGGATGATCAACAACAACTCGTCGGGCATGCGATCGGTCAAGTACGGCATGACGATCGATCACGTCATCGCGTTGCGCGTCCTGCTCGCCGACGGCAGCATTCTCGAATTAGACGCACAAGACGGTTCAACTCAGGCGGGGCGGCTTCAGCCGCATCGCGAACGTCTCTCCGATCTAACCCAATCCATCCACCAACTCATCACCCACCACCGCGACGAAATCCAATCGCGCTACCCCAAGGTCATGCGTCGTGTTAGTGGCTATGCCCTCGACGCTTTGCTCGATGACAACAATCGCAATCTTGCGCATCTCATCGTCGGCAGCGAAGGCACGCTCGGCCTCGTCCTCGAAGCCAAGATTAAGCTCGTCCCAACGCCCGGCGAAACCTCGCTGTGTATCGTCCACTTTGACGATCTAATTGAATCACTGCGTCATCTCCCTGCGATGCTAGAGCACCGTCCATCTGCGATCGAACTACTCGATGACATCATCGTTAACGAGTCGATGACCAACCCATCGACCAAGGCCTATGCGCGTTTTTATGAAGGCACCCCGCACTGCGTTCAGATCGTTGAGTTTATGGGGGGTATGGATGGCGAAGCGTCGCGACTTTGCCATGCATTCGCCGAGGAGATGAAACGGCAAGGTGTCGGTACGGCACACGTGATCCGAGACGAACCAAGCGATATCGCCGAGGTGTGGGAGCTTCGTCGTCTCGGCGTCGGCCTGCAGTCCAATATCGGTGGGCGTAAAAAACCGCTCGACTTTGTCGACGATGCGTGCGTCCCTGTTGAATACTTGGCCGAGTATGTCGAGCGTTTACGCGATGTCTGCGACGGGCTCGGCGTACGTATGCCAATCTGCTGCCATGCCTCGGTCGGCGTCTTGCACCCCAAGCCCATGCTCGATCTGCACGAGGAAGAAGATCGCCAAAAGATGCAGGTTATCGCCGACGCCGCCTTTGACATGGTCGTCGGCTACGGCGGATCATGGTCCGGCGAACACGGCGACGGCATGGTCCGTGGCCAATACATCCAGCGGTTCTTCGGCGACACGCTCTACCAAGTCTTCCGCGACATCAAAGCCTTATTCGACCCCGACAACCTGATGAACCCGGGCAAGATCGTCGACACGCCCGGCATGGTCGAAAATCTTCGGCATGGCGCACCTAACTACGACGTGCGGCTCGCGGAAGTGAAGAGCAATTTTCGCTACGACGAGCACGGCGGCCTTGGCCGATCCGTTGAGCAGTGCAACGGTGTT
>JBGCDC010000132.1:0-7086 GCA_045105055.1 Phycisphaeraceae bacterium
GCGCGAAAGCGTCGGCAGCACGAGCAGGCCCGCGAACGACCAGAGCGTAAACCAAAGCGCCGACTCAATCACGCCCGCACCCGTGCCCGCCTGCCCGGGGCCGCTGAGCAATAAAGCAAGCAAGAGCCCGACAGCCGTGAAAGTAAAAGCGCCGATCCGTCCCGCACGCCACGCGCCAGACTGGGTCACCTTTTGTCGCCTAGCTTTGGCCAAATCGAACTGCTCGGAGCTGAGTCGAGCGTTCCACCCGTTGGGGAGGATATTTGTGTTGGGTTTGATCAAGCCGGTGATCCCGCCGGTGAAGCCTTCGTCATCGCTGTCAAAGAGTTCGGTGCCGAGCTTGTCATGGATCGAAGTGACAGGAGTCATTTTGGCCATCAACTGCGCGAAGACGCCACGCGCCACAGCAAGGACCAGTAACCACACCAGCCCCGCAATGAAGGCACCGGCGATGCCCCCAAGTACGCCGCCGAAGTACAGCACCATCGCAGCGGTGAACAGGAGCGCGGCGTGCACAGCGATGCCGCGGATCAGCACGGGTACATACGCAACCGCGGGCGGGGCCTGTCGGTTGAACCGCTTAGGGGTTTGGTGGCCGCCGAGCCAATCGAACGGGATTTGGATCAGCACATAAGTCATCAATAGCATCGCGATGATGGCAATGTCCCCCAAGTAGCCAGCGGGGAGTTGTTGTCTTGTCCAAGCTGCGCCATCAACCGACAGCATCACCACACTGAATACAACCCACAGACCAACGCCGGCAATCCCAAGCCTCAGCCGCGCTCGGCCGTAGCCGTTATCAAATGTTTCAGGTGGACTCGCGTTGGCGAGCGTCTGGGCAGGGTGGGTGGATGCGGTGTTCACTTGTGCGATGCTCCGACAATCGTAGGTTTCTTTTCAAGCCGGTTTAGAGTCAGCGCCTCAGCAGCGGCCAGCCCACTGAGCCAAGCCTTCTCGATGCGTCCCCCCGCTAGCCAGTCACCCGCGACAGCCAACCCGGTGTCGGCGTGGATCATAAAGTGCGGCGTGTCGCCCGGCATCGCCAACGCGTAACGCCAACGGTGCACGGCCAGGTGCGTCAGCGGCGCGATCGATATCGAGGACTCTCGGCAGACACGCGTGAAATCACTAAGCAAGGCATCGGCCGCTTCCTGAGGCGAGCGTTCGACGTGATCGCGCGACCAGCCGTGCCCCGCTTGTACCACCCAGCAGTCCATGCCGTTGTCCAGACGGCCGGGCTTGCTACTGTTGCGCGCCAGCCAGCCGATTGGGCCGTCACCTGTGACCTTGGCCGCATCAAAAGATAGATCAATTCGCTTTTTGAAAGCGACCATCAAGGTCCAGCACGGCATCATCGTCGCACGCGCCGCGGTGTCGCTTGCATCAGGGAAGTACTGTCCCAATATCGGCCCAACCTGCGGGGCGGGGACGGTGATCAACAGCTGGTCAAAACCGGCGTGGCGGTCGCCCGAGGCTTCGATCACTGCCCACCTATCGGCAGTCCGCTCAATCGTCCGAACCTGAGATTCGAAACGGACATGAAGGCTGTCCAGCATCGCGCTAGATAACGCGTTCATACCCGGGGTCCCGACCCAGAGGTCTTTGCGTTGGGTCGGCTTGAAATAAGCCCCGCTCAACTCTCCAATGCGAGGCCGCCAGGCCGATGCGGCACCTGATCTCGTCCACGCCGCGACCTGTCTTCGAAACCCAGGATCGCGGGCGGTGAAGTACTGCGCCCCGTGATCGAACGCGCACACGTCGTGACGGCGTGTAGCGCACCGGCCGCCCGGGCCACGACCTTTATCAAAAATCGAAACGCAAGCGCCCTGTTTGGCGAGTGCTTGTCCTGCAGATGCCCCCGCCACACCGGCCCCGATGATCGCAACTCTCCAATCCGAATCTCGTGTCATGCGTAACTCTATGCCGCTTGATTAGAAACAGCCTACCGATTATTCGAGATAGATCCAAAGCCGCGATCCCGCGTCACCGACCTTCAGCGATCTTTGGAATACCCCATGAACCTCACGCCAGAACAGCTGGGCTCATTAAAATAGGCGACGGTCGACTTCGAACTCGCAAAGCTCTTCCCCTCGCCTTGCGAACAGATCAAGGCCTAGTGCTTATCGGAGACTGGGCCAATTGCCCGCGGCAATTGAATGGAATCTATACGGGCTTTAGCACTAGCGGGCCTAAGCTGGCCAACTATGCGTATGGCTCGCTGAGATGAACTCAAAACAAAGGGTGAAGACCGTGCGAATCAATTCAGATCAGTTCTTTCAAAGGGCCTATCAGGTCTAGGTCCTTGAGGTTGGCATCGAGTTGCCCAAAGACGTCACCCGTTTCCATGCCGGCCGCCTGCATAAACGTCATATACAGGTTTGCGATCGTGCGGTGGCCCTTCTCTTGGTACTTGGGATACTCGATGTACCGCCCCATCTTCAGCTTGTTCGCTATCCCACCTAGCAAGATGAACGGCCAATCGTCCTGTCCACCGTGGTGGTCGCCGCCAGCACAGGACATGTAAACTATCAGTGTGTTGTCGAGCATCGTCCCATCGCCTTCGGGGATGCGGTCAAATTTTTCCGCCATCTGCGCGATGCATTGAAGGTGGACCTTCTCCACCTCTTTCCGTGCGGTGAAGCCGTTGAGGCCGTTGGAAGTCTTTTCGCTTTGCAGGTGCCCAAGATTGTGGACCGACTCGTTGATGCCCAGGCTCGAATACTTCACGCCCAGCGTGTCGGGACGGAGTGTGATGACATTGGTGAGGCCTGCAATCATCGCGGCCGAAGCGATCTCGAAGTGCGAGGCAATACGGTCCGTCGGATTCATCGAGTCGTAGCGGTCGTTGGGAGTCGGCGCATGTTTCTTGATCACGCCGGTCATGCTCGCTTTCTTCTCCTGCATGATGCGAAGCGATTCAAACGACTCTTTGTAGATTTCAAAACGCTGTTTGTCCTCTGCAGAAAGCTGCGCCTCGACGCGCTTGGCGTCTTGCGTCAGAAAATCCATGAGGTTGCCGTTGAGGGCGAGCTTGCGTTCGAGTTGTTCTTGTGTCGCGACAGCCGAGCCGAACAACTCGACGAATGCTTTGCGTGGCGATGCTTGGAAGGGAACGGGCATGCCCTCTTTAGCAGCGGAGATATTGGGGTAGCAGTAGGTCTGATCGGGTTTCCAGCCTGTCTCAAGCAGCCTGCCGTTCATTGCCATGCCATACATGTCGTACGGACCGGTGGAGAGTTGTTTACCCAACAGGCAGTCGATGGTCGGGGCGATCGCGACCTTCTCGGAGTTATGACAGGACAACGCGCCATAGCCTGCGGTGTGGTTTCCGATAAATGATTTGCCGGAGAGGCTGTGGATGACTGTGAGCCGATCCTTAAAAGCTTTGAGCGATTCGAGCTTGTCGGGGAGGGTCAGTTCGGAAAGAGGGCGATCAATAAGCCCGCCTAGCCGACGGTCTGCGTTGCCCAGTTTGTCGCCGGTGGTAGGGTTTATAAATTTGTTGTCGATCTCTTTGGGAACAAGATTGAACTTCTCGATGCCCGAAGACTTCACGACGAAGACAAAACGTTTGGGCAGTAAGTCTGGATTGCCCGCGGCGTGTGCTTGCACGGAGCGCATAAAAGGCGCAAAGGCCAACGAAGCGCTGCCGTATGCCAAGCCCTGAAGCATTTTTCGTCTGGAAAGAATCATGGATCAATCTCGTTCGTGGTGTCGTGCGGCTGGCGTGTTGTTATTTACGGTAAAGGAACGAATCGGAACTGAGTAGTGAGACGACCAGCGCCTTAAAGCTCCCGCCGTTTTCTAGGTAGGCCTGCTCCGCCTCGATGAGTGTCTTCGAGTCGCTGAGCATTTCATTTCTGCCCATGAAGTAGCGGAAGAGGTGGCGGATGAACGCTTGCCGGGCACGATCAGAATGGCCCAGCCGATGCATCATCTCGATCGCGTCTTGAACGTCGCCGTCGACGGCAGGATCGCCTGAGCCTTTGATCGAGCCTGTCGCGTTGATCGGCTTAGCCTTGAGCTTACCCTCTTTGAGCATCTGCTCGAACACGCCATCGCGTCGAGTTACAAGCTTGCCATCCTCATCGAAATAGTCTTGCGTCCGGTACCGGCCCCAGTCGTCGAAGACCTCGAACGGCTCGCCTAGCGGGTTAATTTTCCGGTGGCACGTCCAGCATCGCTCTTCACGTAGCACGTCCATCCGCTCGCGCAACGTCTTATGTGGATCACTCGGCACTTTCGCGTCGACATCCGGCGGGACGTCCTGGATCACACCCGCCAACAGTTTCTTCTGCACCCAAATACCGCGGTGGATCGGGTCGTTGCCATCGTTCCACGAATGCGCCGCCAGCCACGCGGGGTGGGTCAAGATGCCCGCGCGTTGTTGCTTAGGCATTTGAATAGGCTGCTCGTATTCCCATGCCCACCGCTGATGCTCGTCACGCCGACTCGCAGGCAGGCTGTACGGGACGATGTAAATCAAATCAGCAATCCCATGCCGGCCTCGCGAGAACGGGTAGCTGGGAAACGGCTTGAGCCCGTCGGCTAACGCCTGCTTGAACCGCTCAACCTTGTTCTGAGCCTTCTCGCGCTCTCGCTCAATCCGTAGGCTTACATAATCCGCATCCTTAGCTTTTGGATGCTTAAGCAGCCGCTGTCTTTGATCCGAAACGTAGTCTTCAACATAGTCAGGATGCAAGACCTCGGCGAGCGTCGCCTCGTAGACCTCTTTTGCGTAGTCGTTGTCGCCGGGGTGAGCGACGAAGAATTCGCTGCCGGTTAAGAGACGCGCGATGACGTCCTTGTCCTCTTTTAAGCGGAACTCGATCAGCCGTCTAGCGTCGTTGACGAGGTAACTCGTGTTCCATTGCGGGATCACCTCAAGGCGTTTTCGGGTGTTATCTTTAAAGACGTCGCCCGCACGATCGAATCCAAAATACTCTTCGAAGAAACGCATGATGCGCGGCACGTCAGAGTGCACCGCCGTCCCGGTCCCAAGCTCTTCGTCCAAGATCCGTTCTACCACGCTGGCAACGTCTTCACTCTTGTTGAGCTTGCCTTGTTTGAAAGCCTGTTTGATCGCGGGCGTATCGTCTGGCCCCTTATCTGTTAGTGCGTAGGCAAGGGCGTACGCGATCTCTTCAGGCGACAAATGCCGACGACCATACTCATCCTCAGGCCCCATGCCGAACTCCATGCGGAAGATCGATTCTGGGCTGAGGAACATCGCGGTCAGCATGGTCCTGTAGCTATCTAGGCTGCTACCTATTTCAAAATTTTCTTTAAGAAAGGTCAGATATTTGGCGGCTTCATCTTGACTCGCGTCACGCCGAACAATCGTTTTGAATTCTTGGCGAATCCGCGCGTTCAGAACATCATCTGATGGGATCGGTTTGTCGTCAGCAAAGGCAGCGAAGTCGCCATTCTTTTGTCGATACTCGAGCCACTGCTCAGTGTTGATCAAGATCATCTTGACGGTACTGGCATCAACGCTGGACATTGCGGAGTAGTCACGGATATCGGATTCTGGGGTGACATATGTAAACGGGCTTCGGCTATCTCGGTAGTTGCGTGCCTCGAAGATATCGCTACTAAAACGCCAAAAACGAGCAGGCGAATAAGGCTGGGCGTCGACTTCGCCAGAGAATAGTTTCTCGTGATTGACATAGTTGCCATACTCGGGCGCGAGCAGCTTGGCCCGGTAAGCCTTGGCCACGCCGACCTGTTCGACCCGCTGCTTGATCCAGCCGATCACCTCCGCGGTTTGTTTCGGGTCCGGCTGCTTCTCGTTGGGCGGCGGCATGTCATTGAATGTCAACATATCCAAAACCGACAGCCAATCATTCACTTCTTCTTCACCAGCAAAGTCGCCCGTGGCCCCATGAAGCGTGATCTCCCCACGCTTAAGATTCGGCCCATGGCACTTGATGCAGTGCTGCTGAAGATAAGGCTTTACCAGCGTCTCGAAACGCTCCTGTTCCTGCACACCTTGCTCAGGCAGTTCGGCTTCATCCGAGGCAATGGAAATACGCGATCCGATCGAGAGGACGGCTAAGCCGAGCGCCAAAAAGACGCCCACGATGAAACCGCCGAAGCGTGGTCGGCCGGCTTGTTGGATAGCTAGCAGGCACCTCAAATTTATTATCCAAAATGGTTTACGCATGCAGTACTGAACTCGCCAATCAAAAAGGGCCTAAACACAAACATTTTCGTAACTACTCAATACTAATTGACTATTCAAAATCTTCCCAATTACTGATTGCATGGATAGGCGTAGTGCGAGTTTTATCTCGTGTTGATCTGTGGGGCTTAATTTGAGTCGCGTGCTAGGCCCTCCTGGCCCGTGGATGCTGCTTGCACCGATCAACTCTTGTTTACTAAAAACCCTCTCGCTCAATTACGAAAACCGTTATTTCACTTGATCATTGTCACATTTCACTCTCGGCATTTCCTTATTAGTAGTGAATCAACGTAGGGATATGGGATGGCAATGAATCATATCAATCGTGTACAACGTGAGAGAGAGACTTGTCTCGCGCCGGAAACCTCCCCCACGCAGCCATCTCGTCAACAGTCTTTGGTTGCAAAGCTTTCGTTTCCTGGCCGGATCGAGTCTGCCCACTTCTCGCCATTCTTTATCCTTTGTTTAACTCTGCTTGCTCTGGTCTTAGCGATGCCAGTCAGCGCAAATAATGATCGGCCTAACGTGCTTTGGCTGATCGCCGAGGACATGGGGCATCAGCTGGGTTGCTACGGGTATCCCATCAACACACCAAACATCGACCGGCTTGCGGGCGAAGGCACGAGGTTCACCAACGCCTTTTGCTCTTCACCCATTTGCTCGCCCAGCCGATCTGCTTTTAGCACCGGCATGTACGCCACGTCTATACACGCGCAAGACCACCGCACCGCACAGAAGCTCAAACGCCAACTACCCGACGGCGTCAAGACGATCCCAAAGTGGTTCGAGCAAAACGGCTACCACACCAGCCTGATGGGTAACCCCAAGACGGATTGGAATTTCCTGTTCAAGAAGACGGAGTACATGGGGACCGACTGGTCACAGCGCAAAGCGGGCCAACC
>JBGCDC010000133.1:0-2683 GCA_045105055.1 Phycisphaeraceae bacterium
CTTTGCGGTGCCATGTGTACACCGCGATGAGGTCACCGATCTGCCCGAAGGGGCCGTGCTTTTGGCGGGGAATGACCATTCTGGCGTACAGGCTTTTGCATATGAGCAAGGCGGGGTGAAATTTTGGGGCATGCAATACCACCCCGAACTGGATCCCGCAGTTTTGGGCCCAAGCCTTGGTCGGCTGGGCAGGTTGTCAGCATCAGACGCCCAAGCCATGGCCCGGGTGGAAAACGATCCAGAAGCGGCCAGACATTTGGATCTTCACACCCTTGGCACCGGCGCCCATTGCCGTCTCAGCCTTCATCTTCATGACGCGGCGGAAGCTGGCACGCTTGGCAAGCTGCTCTGCGATGGACTCGCATACGAGCTGTGCATCAGCGTCGGGGTTGGTGACTTCGAGGCAGTTAAGCGACACGTTTCGGCCGGTCATCTGCTGAAGCTGTGCGGTCAGTGCGTCAATGTTCGCGCCCTTAGGGCCGATGACTAGGCCAGGACGCGCGGTCTTGACGATGATCTTGAGCTCTTCGCGGGTCCGCTCGATATGGATATCGGAGACAGCTGCGAAAGGGCCACGACGGTTGAGTTCCTTATCAAGGAACTTACGGATCTTGAAGTCCTCGATGAGCAACTCGCCGTACAACGCTTTAGGCGCGTACCAGCGGCTCTTGTGGGCCTCGGTGATCCCGACGCGGAATCCAAATGGATGAACTTTTTGTCCCATGTTTATCTCGGGGTGTTGCGCGACAGAGTCGCGGCGATTCGTTGGGGTGTTCTCTTACTTGCTGTCAACAGCAATGGTCAGGTGGCATGTACGCTTCAGGATGGGGTGGGCTCGGCCACGGTCCTTGGGTTGGAAGCGTTTCATCGTTGGGCCAGCGTCGGCACGCGCGTCGGTGATAACGAGGGTGCGGACATTTGCCTCAGCTTGATCGGCACTTGCGACGGCAGCGGCGAGGACGCCCTTGATCATCACGGCAGCGCGGAGCTTGGACATCTGGAGGATCACGTTTGCCTCGTCGATCCGCTTGCCACGGATCATGTCCATGACGGGGCGGGCCTTAGTCGGGCTGATCCGGGCCATGCGGTATTTACTGGTGTAAGCCATCGTTGGGTCTCAGTTTGAGGCGTGAATCGCGGCAAGCCGCGGCGCATCATGGATCGTTTACTTAATGCCGGCGGCGCGCTGTGCCTTGGTACCGGTAGTGTGCGAGCGGAAGGTGCGAGTCAGTGCAAACTCGCCGAGCTTGTGCCCGACCATGTCTTCAGTGACGAGCACGGGCAAGTGCTTGTTGCCGTTGTGCACCATGAAGGTGTGGCCGACAAATTCGGGCACGATGGTGCAGGCACGGGCCCAAGTTTTGATTGGCTCGTGGCGATCTTGCTGATTCAGCTTCTCGACCTTGCGGTAGAGTTTGAGATCGACGTATGGGCCTTTTTTCAGAGAGCGTGACATTCGCTATTCCTACAGGGTTTACTAGGTCTTGACCTAGCGGTGGTTCGTTCGTGATTAGTCGCGGAGTTTCAGTTGGCCGTAACGCTTGCTTGTGCGTCGGCGGATGATCCGCTTGTTGGAGTTCTTGCCGCGTTTACGGGTGCCGCCACCCTTGGCGAGAACGCCGGTCTTCGATGCTGGTGGACGGTTACCAGACGAGCTGTTATCGCCGCCACCCATGGGGTGTTCGTGGTGGTTCTTGGCCATGCCGCGGACGTGTGGTCGTCGGCCGAGCTTTCGGCTGATACCGGCTTTGCCGAGCTTGGTCTTGTTGTGGTCGGTGTTGCCGACGCCACCGATGGTTGCTCGACAGTTGACGGAGACCTGTCGGACTTCGCCGGAGGGCAGCGTGATCGTTGCCCAGTTTTCTTCGCGGTTGGTTAGGCGAGCATAGGTGCCAGCCGAGCGACAAACCTGAGCACCCTTGCCGGGCTGAAGCTCGACGCAGTAAATGTTCAAGCCGGTCGGAATGTACTTGATCGGCATGCAGTTGCCGACTTTGGGCTCAACCTTCTGGCTGGACGAAACGATTGTGTTTCCGTCAGTCAGTTCACGCGGAGCGATGATGTACCGCTTTTCGCCGTCTTCGTACTGGACCAACGCAATGTTGGCCGAGCGGTTGGGGTCGTACTCAACACCGATTACAGTGGCGACCATGTCGTCTTTTTTACGCGACCAGTCGATACGACGATAGCGCTGCTTGTTGCCGCCACCGATGTTGCGGTCGGTCAACTTGCCGTGGTGGTTCCGGCCGCCGGTCTTCGTCTTCTTCTGAAGAAGCGTCTTCTCGGGCTTAGTCTTGGTCACCTCGCTATAGAGGTTGACCGAGGCGTTACGCCGGCCGGGCGTGGTTCGTTTGTAGATGCGGACTGCCATAGTTGGCTCTCTATCTAAAGGGCTTCATTGCCCAGTGGTGTTCAGGTTCTTAGAAAAGGTCGATCCGGTCGTCGTCGTGCAACGTGACCAGGGCCTTCTTCCAGCTCGAGGTCTTACCCGGGCCGAACTTTGTGCGGAAGTACTGACCCTTGCGAGTCTGTGTGTTGACCTTGACGACGCGGATGTTGTAGATCGACTCAATCGCCTTGGCGATGTCATCCTTGCGGGCACGAAGATCAACAACGAACGAGTAGCGATTGAGAGGCTGGCCGGCCTTCTTACCGCGCGGGATGATACCTGCGGCCTCAAAGG
>JBGCDC010000134.1:0-2587 GCA_045105055.1 Phycisphaeraceae bacterium
GGGTGATTTTGATTGACCTGCGCAAACTTGCTTACGTCCAATTCCGGGTTCAGCTCGATCTGACTCCATGCCAAGGTGCCGTTGCGAGGTGGAGGTGCCTGGTTGTTTCCGGGCCCACGTCGGCCGTCACGCTGCGGCGTAAAAAAGGACACGTCGGGGTACCACTGAGTTAGCACGCCCTCGGGGAAGCGGACCGTCACGTTTACTTTCTGCTGTTTTTGCGTGTAAAAGTAGAGGATCGGCTTCTCTACCATGATGGGCCCAAGCGCGGGTTGATCCGCCCAGACTTTGACGAACGGGGGCAGGTCAGACTGGTCCTCGCCGATGAGGTCGAACTCGCTAGTGGCGCTGTCTACATGATGCTTCATCGAGCCCCACTCGTGGGCCACGAGGCCTGACTTCAGGGCCTGTGCATCGCGCTTGGCTCTTAGTATGGTTCGCAGTGCTGCCCCGACCTTGGCATCCTCATAGGCGTAGAGCTCATCGTGCCACTGCTGTGACCAGCCGTCGGTTTCGACACGCTGCTTGAGTGCGTCCGGGATGACGACATCGTCGGCATGGGCGGGCGTCGTCGCGTTAGTGAGGAGTGCTGACGCGATAATCAGTAGTGAGGTCAGGGGCTTATTCATGGGGGGCTTTTCAAATGATGGGCCGGTCGGTGGGCCGTTTGGTCTGGTGCAGCTGAAGGCTATGCCTACCTATAGACGCATCATCATCCAGTGTGTTCAATAAAAAGACAAGATGACCCGTCGTGGCGGAATACGCTTGCCATCTGTGCGTCCGGTTATCGGAAGGGTGATCGTCCGGCTGCTACCTAATCAAGGAGTTCTATCGTATGTCTCGCTAAGCCTTTGTTATTGGGTGTATTAGGAGCGGAACTTGACAGCACTCTTCGCTCCGGTTCAAGTGTCGCCCCCTTGCCGGGCGATAGACGGCAGGGGCGCCGCCGGAAGTTTTCCGGAATGTCCCCGGCAAAAACCGGTCTATAAATAGATACCTAAAGCGACCCCATGGCCAAGAAGTCCACCAAAAAGAAGTCCACGAAGAAGACCACCAAGCGGTCCAGCTCTCGCCGTGGCCCAGACCCTAACCAAGCTGAGGGTAAGCACTTAGTGATCGTCGAATCGCCAACCAAGGCCAAGACGATCAATAAATACCTCGGCAAAGACTACTTCGTCATGGCCAGCGTAGGGCACATCCGCGACCTGCCGCCACGGAACCCTAAAGGCGTGAAGGCGCCTGTGCCGGGCGTGGATCTCGAGCATAATTTCGAGCCGACCTATCAGGTGATGGAGGACTCGAAGAAGACGGTCACGGATCTGAAAAAGGCTGCGAAGCTGGCTACGGATGTCTGGTTCGCGACGGACCTCGACCGCGAGGGGGAAGCGATCGCTTGGCACGTCGCTCACGCGCTGGACTATCCGATCAAAGACGCGAAGCGCGTCGTCTTCAACGCGATCACGAAGAAGGAAATTGAGAAAGCTTTCGATAAGCCACGACCGATCGAGACGAACCGTGTCGATGCGCAGCAGGCCCGTCGTATCCTCGACCGTATTGTTGGCTATCAGGTTTCGCCGCTGCTTTGGAAAAAAGTCGCGGGCGGTCTGAGTGCCGGCCGTGTGCAGTCTGTAGCGACGAGATTGGTCGTTGAGCGCGAGCGAGAGATCGAAGCCTTTACTCCCGATGAATATTGGCGGCTCGGCGCGGTGTTTGCCACCGACGCATCTGAAGCGGACAAACTAGGCGAGGCCTGGCGTGACTTCTTCTATGTCGATGAAGAAGAAAACCCGCGCACGGTCAAAGAGCAAAACGCTTGGCTTAGCGAACGCAAGTGTCTTCGTGCCGAGCTTGTCGAAGTCGGCGGCAAGTCTTTCAAGCCGACCGAACGCAATGAAGCGATCAAGGCCGCGCAAGCCCTAGGCTTTAGCCTTGCTGATACGGTCGAAGTCTTTGACGAAGACGCCAAAGGCCCGCAGCAAAACCAAGTCAAATATGTTGGCGTGATCGGTGACGCACCGGATTACAAGATCTCGAAGATCGAGACCAAGCGTACGACCTCGCGACCTAGCCCGCCTTTCATTACGTCGACGCTGCAGCAGCAAGCCTCGACTCGCATGGGCTTTCAGTTAAAGCGCACGATGCGTGTCGCGCAGCAGCTCTATGAAGGTATCGACCTTAAGGGCGCTCGCGGGCAGACCGGTCTGATCACCTACATGCGTACCGACTCGACGCACCTTTCCGGCGAAGCCGTCGCGTCCGTTCGTTCGCATATCGAATCAAGCTGTGGCGACAAGTATCTGCCTGAAAAACCGAACTTCTATAAGACGTCAAACAAAGATGCGCAGGAAGCCCACGAAGCGATCCGCCCAACCGACGTGTCCATCACGCCAGGCTCGATCCGCGACAAACTCAACGACGAACAGTACAAGCTCTACGACCTGATTTGGCGTCGTTTTGTTGCCTGTCAGATGGTCCCCGCGCAGTGGGACTCGACGAACGTGACGATCAACGCTGACACGAAGCAAAGCGAAGCGGCGGGCGCTACGTTCCGCTCGACCGGGCGAACGCTTGTCTTCGATGGCTTCCT
>JBGCDC010000135.1:0-3544 GCA_045105055.1 Phycisphaeraceae bacterium
GGATCCAAAACCCGAAAGGCAACGGCTACGCCCCACGCTCAAAACGCAGCCCCAACGAGATGGGCACCCGCACCCCCATCATGTACCACTGGCCCAGCAAGATCACACCGCAAGACCGACCCGAACTCGCAACCAGCATCGACATCTACCCCACCATCCTCGCCGCAGCCGGTGCAGAAATCCCCGACGATCGACCCGGGCTGAACCTACTGTCCGCAGTCACCACAGGCAAAGCCATCGACCGCGACCACATCTTCGGCGAGTCCTTCGCCCATGACATCGCCGACATCCAAAACCCCGAAGCCTCGCTCCTCTTCCGCTGGGTCATCAAAGGCAACCACAAACTACTGCTGACCTACGACGGCACGCCCGGCCGAATGAAGTACCCCCCCAAAGACTTCGCCCCGCAACTCTACGACCTCTCCAAAGACCCACTCGAAAACAAAAACCTCGCAAAAGCGCACCCCGACAAAGTCAAACAACTCACCGCCCTGCTCAACAGCTGGTACCAACCCAAACAAGCCAAGCACAGCGGCAACGACAAACCTTAAACGTGCGCCACCGTCTAGATAAATAGCCCCCACCGCGAGGTGGGGGTTCTAACTCTCTATAAATGTGAACCCCCATCTTGCGATGGGGGCTATTTTTCATCGATGCCTTGGCACGCTGCCTCATACAATGCAGGCTCACCCCACCACGAGCCCACCATGTTCATCATCCGCAAGATCGGCAAAACCCTCCGAGGTCAAGCCAAGCCCTACCAGATCATCTCCGCCGCGATCCTTGGCACGCTCATCGGTTTCGCCCCGCCTTTCACGAGCGCCCCGTTCTACCTCATCGGCGTCGTCCTCCTCCTCGCCATCCTCAACGCCAACTTCTTCATCGCCACCTTCACCGCAGGCATCGCCAAGCTCCTCGCCCTTGCGCTCATGCCCTTATCCTTCGAGCTCGGACTCGTCCTCGTCGATGGCCCGCTCCAAGGCCTATTCACAAAGCTGATCAACGCGCCCGTCACCGCGCTCATGGGCTTTGACTACTACATCACCGCGGGCGGCACCGTCATCGCCATCATCCTCGGCACGCTCATCGGTGTCGGCTACATCAAACTCATCAGCAGCTTCCGCAAGAAGATGGCCAAGGTCGAAAACGACAGCGAGAAGTACGCCGACTTCGTTTCCAAACGCGGCGTACGCATCGCCATGTGGGTCCTCTTCGGCGGCAAGGCGAAAGTCTCTTACGCCGAGCTCGCCGAGCAGAAAAAAATCGGCAACCCCATCCGGCCCCTCGGCGTCGTCTTCGCCGTCCTCGTCGTCGGCCTGCTATGCCTCATCCAGGAATTCCTCTCTGGCCCGCTCATCACGACACTGCTCAAAGGCCAGCTTGAAGAGTTCCACGGCGCGACCGTTGATGTCCAAGGCGTCTCTCTCGACCTCGCCAACGGCAAACTCACGATCGACCAGCTCGCCATGGCCGACCCGGACGACCTCGCCACCGACATCATCCGAGCCAAGCAGGTCGAAGCAAAAATCTCCACCGCCGACCTCCTCCGCAAACGCATCACCATCGACACCATCGTCATCGACGACGCCGTCCAGGGTGCCATACGTGACAAGCCCGGTATCCGTATCGGCGAGCGTCCCAAGCCCAGCCCCCCAAGTGAAGAAAAATCGCTCGAAGACTGGTTCGCCCAAGCAAAGACCTGGAAGGAACGCCTCGACACGTTCCGCAACTGGATCGAGAAACTACGCGGCCCAGCCGACGAAGAAGTCGCTAGCGGTAGCGAAGAAAAAGACAGGCTCCGCGAGTGGGCCGACCTCTACGGCCACGCCGATGTCCGCGCCGCACACCTCGTCGAAGGCGCGCCAACCGTGCTCGTCAAAGACACGAAGATCAACACCCAAACCCATTACATTCACGCCACGAATCTCTCCACCCACCCCGAACTGGTACCCGACAAGCCACGCATCACCGTCAAGTCCAGCGACAATAACTTTGATCTCGACCTCGCCATCGCCCCGCGTGCCTTCACCGATCAACAAAGCGCGATCAAGCTAACGATACGGAATCAGTCGATCGATAAGACGATGAGTGATCTCGATGTGGGCAGCAGCGCCGCCTTCACCGGCGGGACTTGGCTTGCAGGCATCGACGGCAACTGGTCCGACCTCAGCGGCCTCGACTTACCGATCATGCTCGTCCTCGAAAACGCTAACCTCGCTCTGCCCGGCATCGAGTCAACCCCCATCGAAAGGATGCCCATCGCCTTCGGCATCACAGGTGCGATGGACGCCCCCGGCATCACCATCGATCACAAACAACTCATGCAGTCCCTCAAAGAAAACGCGGGCAACGCCATCCTCAACCAATACGTCGGCAAAGCCTCCGGCGAACTCAAAAATATCATCGGCAAAGAACTCGGCGGCGACCTCGGCGAAGGCATCACCAGCGCACTCGGCGGGCTCCTCGGCGGCAACAAAGACAAAGAAAAATCAGACGAAGACAAAAGCGATGAAGAAGGCCAAGACAAAGAACCCGACGTCAAAGACAAAATCCGCGAAGGCCTCGGCGGCTTCCTGAACCGCGATAAAAAAGACGAAGAATAAACCCACCTCCCTAAACGCCAAGCAAGGCATCTTGTCCACAGATTGCACAGATGGACACCGATTCAAGGCAATGGATGTTTTGTTTTTTAACGATTCACTTCCCTGTCTTGCTTGGCGTCTGGGCGTATTGGCAGTTCAACATGCCTTAACTTCCGGGGGCCTTGAATCTGTGCCATCTGTGAAATCTGTGGCTAAAAAAACGCCTGACTGCCTTGCTCCGCGTCCTCTACGTCTCGGCGATGAAGCGAAGCACTGCCTTGTCATGGTTCATTTAGGCTTACCCGCAGCCCTGCCGCAACCGACCCAACATCGTCCGCCATAAAAACGGCCTTCACCACCGCAAAACACACGCCACACCACGCCCCGCAAACCATCGGGCGTACGCACCAAACCTTCATACGTACGCCAGACAGTCTCGGACCCGGGTCCCGAAGCCTCGGGAGTACTGCGGAAAGTCTCTGGAGCGCTCCAATTGTTCTCTGGAGTACTACAGAAGTGTTCTGGAGTACGCCAATTGCGCGTTGGAGCACGACAGAAGTGTTCTGGCGTACGCCAATGGTTCTCTAGAGCGCTCAAGCGGTTTATCGGCGTGCTCAAAAAGCCTGCTGGAGCGCTCGAACAAGTCGGTGGCATCCAAAACAAACCCGCCCAAGCACGCGCGAAGCCCGCCAGCGCACCCCCGCCATCGGTAGGACGGACATTCCTGTCTGTCACAAGGCCGTAGGTCTTATTACACAAGTCTCAAATCTCAAACCTCAAGCCACCCATCCCCCTCACGCAAAGACGCAGCATGCCCGCGTCATAGCGAACCCATCCCACGTCTCAACAACCCCGAACCAACCTGCCCGAGAAGCATCGCCCCGCACAGAAAACGACTCCCGACCTCTTCTCTGACCCCCGTTTCGCAGAAGCAGCCTACTGGAGATACTTTGCCCCCGGCA
>JBGCDC010000136.1:0-2480 GCA_045105055.1 Phycisphaeraceae bacterium
TTGCCGACTGTTCCCTTCGACGGACAGCCTTGCCGTCTGGTTCGCAACGAGCAGTTGCGGCTCGCCGCCGGGGAGTCGCATCTCGACCTCGCCGGTCATGACGGTCGCCGTGACTTTGTTGCCGGCCACTTCGACGCCAAACTCAGTACCAAGGTCGACAATGTCGGCGTGTCGGGTGTGAACGGTAAAACCCTTGGACCGGTCGGTCCGGCAGATGCCGAGGAGCTTGCCGGTGTGCAGGTGCAGTGCGTTGCTATTGTCGAGAAGTTCAATCGTCGCTGGGGCTTCGAGGATCGCGACCGCGCCTTCATCGGTCGTGATCTCGGCGAAGCCGGCGGTGAGGGTGAGGCGGGTGTTGGGGTGAAGTTTTGTGCCTGTGGTTAAGTGGGACCCGCGTGCTGAAGCACGCTCCGCCGTGGTTTTAGACCACGTTGCGTTGTGGGTCGCGGTCAGGGTGGCGACGGTGGGGTTGGTTAATCCAGGCGCGTTGGGTGTCGCTGCGATGTTGGGGGCGGTCGTGTTTGGCGCGGTGCCTGGGTTCTGGAAGACGAGCGCGATCGTCAAGGCGAGGATCGCTACTGCGGCGACGGCGGCCATGATCGCGGGCCATTGTTGCCAGAGCGGTTGTGTGGGTTTGATTTGGCCGACGACGTGAACGAGCTCGGGCTCTTCGCTTGGCTGAAGCGTTTGGAGCAGCGAAAGGTATTCATCGCGATCGACTTCGCCGATGCGGTTGGCGAAGGTTCGCTGCTCGTTGAAGACGACGCGCATCATGCCGGCCTGCTTGAGCACGGTCCGCATCACTTCTGCGGCTTGCTCATCGCTGCGCACCAACGCTTCCAACTCGGCGAGTTGGTCGTCGCTGATCTCATTGAGTAGATAAAGCTCGGTCAACTCGGCGACGTGATCAAAGATGTCTTGCGGGGATCGGCTCATGCGTCACCGCCTTCTTTTGCGAGGCGATCGGTGATGCAGTCACGAAGCGTGCTGTGGGCGCGGGTGATGGTTTTGTAGATGGTCTGGATGTTCTTGCCGGTGGTCTTTGCGATTGCCGCGGGCTTGAGGTTTTGGCCGTAGCGCATCTCGAGGATGCTTCGGGTGGTGCCTTGGAGGCGGTTGACACATTCGCGGAGCGCGGCTTGCCTGGATGAATCTTCTTGCGTGTTCGTGGATGAGTCGGCGAGGACTTCGAGGATGTCTTCGCTGAGGAGTTGATGGCGTCGGCCTTGGTCGCGGCGGGCTTTGAGGCCTTGCAGCCGAATCGCGTTGTAGAGCCAGCCCTTGAGGTGGTCGGTGTCGTTGATCTCGTCGCTCTTGCGGATCGCGGCGACGGAGACTTCTTGAAACACATCCTCCGCGACATCCGGGTCGCCGACGACAAGCCAGGCGTAGCCGATGAGGTCGGCACGCTGCTGCATCAAGACTCGAACAATGACATCATTTTGAAGTGGCAAAAGAAACGCTCCTACTAATAAACACCCCGCCAACTACGAATTAGGACATGAAATGACGGCAACTGGCGAGGACATGTCAAAATATCCCTGAAGCGGGATACGAGTAAAAACTTTTTTTTGACAAAGCTGAATCCAAACATCCAAAACGTTCGAAACTTTCAGCGTTGTCAATTTAAACATACCCCCACCCCCTCCACGGAGACCAACCATGAATCGCTCAACCCTACTAAAGTCCCTCATCGCCCTCCCCGTTGCCGGCCTACTGGCCACCGCACCCGCCGCACTTGCCGGCAAGTGCAAGAGCAGCTGTGACAGCGACAAGAATACCGTCCAAGTCGCAGCCCAGATGGACATCGTTGACACCGCGGTCGCAGCAGGCTCTTTCAAGACCCTCGCCGCAGCACTAGGTGCAGCAGACCTCGTCGACGCACTCAAGGGTGACGGCCCATTCACCGTCTTCGCACCGAATGATGAAGCCTTCGCCGCACTGCCCGAAGGTACCGTCGAGACCCTCCTCAAGCCAGAGAACAAGGCACTGCTTCAAGCGATCCTGACCTACCACGTCGTGCCAGGCAACCTCAAAGCCAAGGACGTCGTCAAGGGCGCACCGCTGGTCACCCTCAACGGCCAAAAGATCGACTTGAACACCTCCGACGGCGTCATGGTTGACAAGGCAAACGTCATCGCCACCGATATCGCCACAAGCAACGGCACGATCCATGTCATCGACGCGGTCATCATGCCAAGCACCAAGGACATCATCGACACCGCCATCGAAGCGGGTTCGTTCAAGACCCTCGCCGCGGCACTGGGCGCAGCGGAGCTGATTGAAACGCTCCAAGGTGACGGCCCATTCACCGTCTTCGCACCGAATGATGAAGCCTTCGCGGCACTGCCCGCAGGCACCGTCGAGTCGCTGCTAAAGCCTGAGAACAAGGCCAAGCTGCAAGCGGTCCTGACCTACCACGTCGTGCCAGGCCGCATCTACGCTGCCGACGCGATCAAGGCTGGCAAGGCCAAGACCGT
>JBGCDC010000137.1:0-1612 GCA_045105055.1 Phycisphaeraceae bacterium
AGACGCAGCTTGCCCTCGGGCTGATCGATGGTGGGCGGATACATGAAGATCCCGCCGGTAATCAGGATGCGGTGGAAGTCCGCGACAAGCGAGCCGACGTAGCGTGATTTATATCGGCCGCCTTCGGGGTGCTTAGACCAGTGCAGGTAGCGCTGGTATGGCTCGGGGAAGCTGTGCAGGTACGCTTCATTGACCGAGTACGTACTGGCGTACTCGGGCATCTTGATGTTTTCGCGCGTCAGTAGGTAAGCGCCAAATTGTGGATCGAGCGTGAACTGGTGGACGCCGTTGCCTGCGGTGTAGACGAGCACGGTCGACGAGCCGTAGAGCACGTAACCCGCGGCGACTTGTTTCGCGCCGGGCTGGAGCACGCTCTTGGCGGCGCCCTCGATTTCGGGTGGGTTGCGGAAGATCGTGAAGATCGTGCCGACCGAGACGTTGACATCGATGTTCGATGAGCCGTCGAGCGGGTCGAACATCACGATGTAGGAGTCTTCTTCGTTTGCTTCTTGCAGGACGCGTGGCTCGTCATCTTCTTCCGAGGCGATGATCCCAACGTTTCCACGGTAGCCGAGGGTCCGCTTCAGTGCATCGTTGGCGATGATGTCGAGCTTCTTGACCTCTTCGCCTTGGACGTTGGTAGAGCCTTCTTCGCCCCAGACGTCGATCAGTCCAGCCCGACGAACGTAAGAAGAGATCATCTTGGTCGCGAGGGTGATCCCAGACATCAGCCAAGAGAACTGGCCCGAGGCGTTGGGGAAGTACTGTTGCTGTGCTTGGAGGTGCTGGCCAAAGGTGACATAGTGGCCGTCTTGTTTAATTGCCATGATCGTAGATTCCTATTGAAGCCCGCAGGTAGGGGCTGGCGAAAGCGTAAGGGTACATCACCTATCGGCCAATGTCTCAGCTAGGCGCAGGAAAAAAGGCATACTTCTTGAGATGTTGGATTTAACATCCAAAGGGCCTGCGAAACCAACACGCTCAGCGTGTCAAGGCGTAGCCAAGCGCGTTGACATTGATCAGCCGTGCATTCTTGATTTCACTGCCTCCACAGCAGCAACAGTCGCCGCCCGCGTTACCCGTATCGTTCAGACCAAGTGGCGAGTAGAGCACACGGACTCGGCCATCGGTCATCATCGCTTGGATCGGGGTCCGTCCACCGGCACGACGCACATCAATGTGATCGATGTCATAAACCGTGTGAAACAAAGCATGCTTCGTATCGATGCCTTTGAGCTTTTTATCGCCAAACAGCTCCGCGAAGACCGCTTCAAAGCTGCGCGCCCATGCGTTATTCGAGCAGCCCGCCGAGGCGAGCACGAAACCGCCCCGTTCGACATAGCGTTTAAGGTTCTTCTTTTCTTTGTCCGATAGCTCAAACGCTTCCTGGCCGCTCAACACAACAAAGGGGTACTCGAACAGATCGTCGCTATCCATCGCAACTTGGACATAACCCCGGCGGACGTTCTGCCCCGTCTCTCGTGCATACGTCGTCAGGAACTGGTCGGCAAAACACACCGCTGTCTTACCATCGTCGTAGGCCAACCCAGCAACCACCCTCTCGCTCTCACGCTCCGCGGGCACGGCGACGGTCTCGTCTTGCGCGACCACT
>JBGCDC010000138.1:0-2153 GCA_045105055.1 Phycisphaeraceae bacterium
GTTGCGGCATCATTTGAAGATGCTGTTGTCGGCCGGGTCAGGAGCACCTTCGCCGACGCCACCACCGCCACCAGCTGCGGGTCGTGCAGCGGGCTGGGGTGCAGCGGGTGCCGGTGCGGGAGCGTCACTTGCTTTAACAAGGAAGATCTCGACGCGGCGGTTTGCTTTGCTTTGGCCCTTCGCGTTATTGGCTTCGATGGGCTGGGTTGCGCCGCGGCCGCCGGACATCACTCGGCCTGCGTTTACGCCGTTGGCGATCAGCACACGGGCGACCGAATCGCCACGGTTACTGGATAGGCCGAGGTTGTCAGTGTAGAGCTGTTTGCCGCGTGCGGATTTAACGGGGACGGCATCGGTGTGGCCGACGACTTGTATGTCGAATCGGCCGGCAGCGCCACCGTTGAGCACGGCAGCGAGTCGGGCCAGCGCGGTCTTTGCCGCGTCGCTGACGACGTCCGAGCCCAGGCCAAAGGTCAGGTCGCTGCGGAGGCGGATCATGCCGCGGTCCGCGTCGTAGATCATCAGGTCGGGGTTGGCTGCGGCGAGGTCACGCAGGGCATCGCTGACTTCGGGGGGCAGGCCCTCGATCACAACGATCGGTTGTCCGCCTGTGCCGAGTGCGGCGATCTCTGCACGGAGCCCGGCGATCGTCTGACGTAGTTCCGAGATGGTGTTTTGGTCTTCGGCATAACGTGCTTCGAGAGCAGCGAGCCGTGCGATACGGGATTCAAGTGCGGCAATCGCGTCATTGGCCTGGCGGTTGGTGAGGCGGAGGCTGGCGACTTCCTGCTCGAGAACGGTGTTGCGTTCTTCGAGTTGGCGATTGATCGTCAGCAGGTCGTCGTGGTTACCTTGCGAGACGCAGCCGGTGCCGAGGGTGGCGACGGCCAGCAGCAGGGCGGTGGGAAAGGCGTGTAGGCGGGTAAGGGTCATAGTCGCGGTCCTTGCGGTTTTCTTGTGCTAATGTGTACTGATCGTTTGGGTGAGTTTAACGTTTGCCGGGCGTAGGTGGAAATCGCGGTGCGATCAGGTAGGCCCTGTTGGGGTGCCCAGCGGTCCATAAGACGCGATAGGCACTGAATTATTATCGGGACACAGGCCCGCCATCCATGAAACACGCCCGCCCAATCGTTCTATACGCCGCCGCTGTGCGAGATGCGACGGGAGTGAATGCTCGACCCGGGGCAGTTTTAGTGCAGGATGGCAAGGTCATCGCCGCAGGGGAGCCCGCGAGTTTGCCCGCTGAGTTGGTCGAGCAAGCCGAGGTCCTCGATCGGCGTAACTGCCTGCTGCTGCCCGCGATGGTCAACGCGCACACGCATCTTGAACTTACTTCGATTGGCCCGCAGCCTTACGATCCGGCGGGTGGGTTTGTGGGTTGGGTGAAGATGGTGCGTGCTCGTTGTGCGACAGAGGTATTTTCTACAACAGAATCAGCTAGGCACGGTGCAGAATGCGCAAAGGCTTCTGGCGTTCAGGCAGTCGGCGATATTGCCAGTGACGATATTCACGCGGACATCCGCCGATCTGTCGGTCTTGCTGGCGTGACATATCTCGAATTATTTGGGCTTGGTTCGCCCTATGATGAGCCAGCACTGGAGCTCATCCAGCGAAGTAGCGAAGGCTTGCAGCCGCACGCGCCGTATTCAGCGGGGAGAGCGGTTTATCAGGCGGCAACTTTTGCCGATCGACCCGTCGCGACACACTTGGCGGAGACGAAAGAAGAAGCGGCATTTGTTGGACAAGCCAATGGCCCGCTCATCGATTATGCCAAGTCGCTGGATCGATGGAGAGATGTATTCGCAGACGACTACCGTCAGAGCCATACGCCGGTTTTATGGATGCGTCGCTACCTCGACGAGATCGCACACGAGGGAGGCTGGCTACTAGCTCACTGCAATTATTTAAGTGATTTGGATATCCAAGTGCTTGCGGACGGAGAAGCTTCCGTCGCGTACTGCCCGATCGCCAGCGAATACTTCGGGCACAAGGATCACCGTTACCGCGACATGATTGCGGCGGGGGTGAATGTCTGCCTCGGCACAGACTCGATCGTCGGCACGGACCCCAACGACCTGCAGCCCCTCGGCCTGCTCAGCGCGATGCGTCGACTGCATCAGCGTGATCTAGCCGACCCCGACACACTCCTCGCG
>JBGCDC010000139.1:0-6899 GCA_045105055.1 Phycisphaeraceae bacterium
TTTTGCAAAACGAAGACCTGCCTGGCATGATCGGCCAAGTGGGCTCTGCGTTCGGCAATGCGAAAGTCAACATCGCGGATATGACGATCAGCCGACGCGATCAAGGTACGGGTAAGCCCACTGCACTGATGACGCTGAAGGTCGACGCGCAGCCGCCACAGGAACTTGTTGATCAACTCAATAGCACCCCGGGCGTTTTGAAGCTCGCGGTGGTGAAATTGCCGGGCTAAACCGTATGTTTGGAACGAGAAGGTGGGGCGGGCATCCTGCCCGCCGTCATGGCGCAGCCATGAAACGGGGGGTCATTTCGGGCGTTGCCCGAACGGCGGGCAAGATACTCGCCTCACCAAAGGCACTTCTCATATACGTTCTTACACAGGCCTGCACCTGAACGCTTACGATTGTTTTTATGAGTGATATCAAACGCATCGGTGTCTTGACTGGCGGGGGCGATTGCCCGGGGCTCAACGCGGTCATCCGCGCGGTGACCAAGAGCGCGATCGTTGACTACGGCCTCGAAGTCGTCGGCATCAAGGACGGCTTCCTCGGCCTCGTCGAAGACCGAACACTGCCACTCATAGAGGCGGATGTCTCGGGCATCCTCACGCGCGGTGGCACGATCCTCGGCTCCAACAACAAGTGCAACCCTCGCAAGTTCGCCGACGTTAAATCCGATGGCAGCTTCGAGATCATCGACGTCACCGATCGCTGCATGGCCAACATCAAGAAGCACAGCATCGATGCGCTCGTCGTCATTGGCGGCGACGGCACCATGGCCTGTGCCAAGACGTTTGTTGATCTAGGCGTCAATTGCATCGGCGTACCAAAGACGATCGACAACGACCTCGTCGGCACGGATGTAACCTTCGGGTTCGCTACCGCGGTCGCCACCGCAACCGAGGCGATCGACCGGATCCACGACACCGCGGCGAGCCATCACCGCGCGATGGTCGTCGAGGTCATGGGACGTAATGCCGGGTGGATCGCGCTGCACGCGGGCGTTGCATCAGGGTCGGACATCATCTTGCTTCCCGAGATGCCTTTTGAATTGGACAAGGTGTGCGAAGCGGTCGAGCGTCGCCGCGATGATGGGAAAGGCTTCTCGATCATTTGCGTGAGCGAGGGCGCGATGCCCAAGGGTGGGGCGCAGGTTGTGCGTGAGGTCGATCCGACCAGCCCGGACCCGATTCGCTTGGGTGGGATTGGCCGAGTGATCGCCGAGCAGGTCGAAGCGAAGACCGGCGTCGAAACGCGCAACACCGTGCTCGGCTACATCCAGCGCGGCGGTACACCCGTCCCCGAGGACCGCGTCCTTGCGACACAGTTCGGCCACCACGCGATCCGCACGCTGCTGTCCGGCCAGCCCAACCGCTTGATCGTGATGCACGGCCGAGAGGTCACGCATGCGCCGCTCGAAGCCGCCGCAGGCAAGCAGCGCACCGTGCCGTTGGACCACCCGCTCTTGGCCACAGCGATCGCGGTGGGTACGTCGTTCGGCGTGTAACGGTTGTAGGGCCGCCCGCCAGGCACATTGTCCGATAGCGATTCACTCGTCCGCCAATCAGGTCGATCTCGTGGGTATTGATCTTTGAGAGAGGCGATCCATGCGGACATCTTGCGTCATCCTTTGCGTTCTGTCGGTGCTCATGCTCAGCGGCTGCTCGGCCCAGCCGATCTCCAAGACTTGGGGCCATCTCAAGCAAGGCTACAACACCACCAAACAGGTCTACCGCGCGACGAAATCGGTCGCAAAGCTAGTGAATCCGCTGGAATACGTCTATGTCAGCGAACACGGCGAATCGATGAGAGCCGATGGCGAGCCGTTCGTCACGCACGAGGCGATGATCGGTTTTACGCCGAGCCACGCGGAGTGATCGCAGGGCGTCAGATCGGTTAAACTCTCTCGTTTGGCTTATCCCAGACGCTGATCGAGAAACCGATGCCACCGACCGCCCCCGGAAGTTCAACCGATACCCAAACTCTGATCGAGCGCCTCGGCCTCAAGTCCGGCCACGCCACGATCGTTGGCCTGCAGTGGGGCGACGAGGGCAAGGGCAAGGTCGTCGACATGCTCGCGGCCGAGTTCGACGCCGTCGCTCGCTACAACGGCGGAGCCAACGCGGGACACACTGTCGTCGTCGGCGACCAAAAATACGCGCTGCACCTCATGCCCTCGGGCATTCTGTATCCCGGCAAGGTCAACGTGCTGGGCAACGGCGTCGTCATCGACCCCGAACAACTCGTCAAAGAGATCACCGGCCTGCGCGAGCGAGGCCTATCCATCGACACCTCGACCCTCTTCATCAGCAACCGCGCCCACCTTGTCTTGCCGTACCACAAGACTCAGGACCAATTGCAAGAGGCCGCATACACGATGCCCAACGCGTTGGAGCAGCAGGTCGAAGGCATCGGCACGACCGGCCGAGGCATCGGGCCTTGCTACGCGGATAAGGCGCTGCGCTCGACAGCGGTGCGCGTGGTCGATCTGCTGGACCTCGATGAGCTGCGCAACAAGCTGCACCGCATCGTCCCGATCAAGAACGCAACGCTCAAGGCATTGTGCGAGTACACCGGGCAGACGCACGAGCCGATCGACGCGGATGCCTTGCTCGATTGGCTCAAGCCACTGGCCGAGATCCTCGTCCCGCACATCACCGACACAGCGGGCCTGCTGCACAAGGTCGGCAAAGACAACAAACGCGTCCTCTTTGAGGGCGCCAACGCAACACTCCTCGATATCGACCACGGCACGTACCCCTACGTCACCTCGAGCAACTGCTCGTCCCTCGGTGCCCACACCGGCACAGGCGTCCCCGGCCACCAGGTCGGCAACGTCATCGGTATCGTCAAGGCGTACCAGACCCGCGTCGGCGGCGGCCCCATGCCCACCGAACTCAACGACGCGACCGGCGAGCGTATCCGCGAAGTCGGCCGAGAGTTCGGCACGACGACCGGCCGACCAAGGCGATGCGGCTGGATCGACCTCGTCGCACTTAAGTACACCGCTTCGGTCAGCGGCGCGACGTGCCTGTGCATCATGCTCGTCGATGTGCTCGCCGATCTGCCCGAGCTCAAGCTCTGTACGGGCTACAAGATCGATGGGCAGACGATCGACCGCTTCCCCGCGTGCAGCGAAGACCTCGCAAAGATTGAGCCGGTGTATGAAACGATGCCTGGTTTCGCCGGGCCTGTGGACGGGTGTAAGTCGATCGCGGAGCTACCCGAAAACGCGCAGAACTACCTGAAGTTCATCGCCGACTTCCTTGGCGTGCCGGTCGTGCTCGCAAGCGTTGGGCCTAAGCGTGACCAGACCGCGGTGCGGTAAACAGAGTCGGAGGACACACGATGAGCCAGTCACCCATCGAACCCAATAAAGCGCTACCCAAGCACATCGCTGTCATCATGGATGGCAACGGACGCTGGGCACAAGCGCGCGGCAAAGACCGTTCGTACGGCCATAAGGCCGGCGCAGAAGTCGTGCGCCCGATTGTCACCGCGTGCTCGGATCTGAATCTCGAAGCGCTGACGCTCTATGCGTTTTCAACGGAAAACTGGACGCGGTCCAACGAAGAAGTCGCCACGCTCATGGAGCTGTACGTCGCGTACCTCGAGTCCGAACGCGAGCTGTTTTTCGACAACAACGTGCGATTCAATCAGATCGGCCGACGCGAAGGCCTGCCCACCGAAGTGCTCGATGCCCTCGACCGGATGAAGGAAGACACCAAGCACCACACCGGGCTGACGATGACGCTCGCGCTCAACTACGGCAGCCGTGCCGAGATCACCGACGCGGTGCAAGCGATCGCAAGAAAAGTGGCGGAGGGTGCTTTAGCACCCGGATCCATCACCGAACAAACCATCACCGACCACCTCTACACCGCGGGTTTGCCTGACCCCGACCTGCTGATACGTACTGCGGGGGAGATGCGATTAAGCAACTACCTCCTCTGGCAACTCAGCTACGCCGAGTTCTACGTGACGGATATCTGCTGGCCGGAATTTACGGTCGAGGAATTGCACAAAGCACTCGCCGCCTTCAAAGGCCGAACCCGCCGCTTCGGCGGCGTGGTTTAAATCCAAATAACACATCCTCCAAGCCCATGGCGTGCCTGCTCTGAGGCATGCCGTGGGATCAGACCGCTCAAAAACGCCTTCACAGCTTCCTTTTAAACTTCAAACCCTTCGGGTCCGCGACCGCTGCGACCGCGACTTGAATCGATCGCGCACCCGATGCTTTTAATAACTTACAACACGTGCCCAGCGTCGCGCCGCTGGTCTTGATGTCATCGACCACCACGACCTGCCAGCCTTCAAGATCAACTTCGCGCAAGGCGAACGACTGCTTCACATTTGCCTCGCGCTGCGACGCGATCACGGACGGTTGAGGCGGCGTCCAATGTGCTCGCTCAAGCATCGGCACCATCGGCCAATTGCGTGCTTTGGCCAGCGACTTCGCCATGAGCTCCGCCTGATTAAACCCGCGCCGCCACCGCCGCCGCCAATGCATCGGCACGTACGTCACGACCATCTTGTCCTGCTCGATCGGCTCGCCCACGCGCTCGGCGAGCAGCCGACCCATGTGCGGCGCCCACGACCACTGCTTGGCGAACTTCATCTGCTTGATCCAGCCGTCCATCGGCTCGTCGTACAGCGACAGCCGCGTCAGCCGATCCCACGGCAGCTTTTTACCCCGGCAAAACGTACAGCCATCCGCCAACACCGAGCCCGGCCCAGCCGACGCGCCGCAGCGCTGGCAATAGTCATCCAAGTGATCCGGCCGCCAGTCGCCGAACTGAGCCAGTTCGGTCGAGACCACCGTCGGCCAAACCTGATCCAGCAAGTGATTCGCTTGCTTGGCCCATCCCCGAATTTTGGCCGTGCTTGCCATGAGGTCAGCTTATCGCCGAAGGCTCTATACTCCAAGCGTGACCAACGAAACTACACCACCGACCCCTGTGATCCGCCCGCTGATCATCTCCGCGCCCTTTGGCAACTATATCCAGCCCGAAGGCACGACGCCTACGCTTGGCACGTTCACAGCGGCCCGCCGAGGCGGCGTCATTAACCGCGCCTGGCGTATCCTTCTCACCGTCCGCTACTACCGCAAAGCCAAGGCATGGGTCAACAAGATCGGCCTACGCAACCCCGGCATCGACTGGCTTGTCAGCAAGTGCGCCGCGGGCAAAGTCGACGTCTCCGACAAGCTCGTCTCCATCCATGGCTTCACGCCAGAGGACTGGACGGTGCTGCTAGACAAGACCGCGCCGCTCAAGCCCTTGGCGATCGAGCTCAACATGAGCTGCCCCAACGTCGGCCACATCGCTTGGCCCGAGGACTTATTTAAACGAGCGCATGACACGGGCGTGCCAATCATCGTGAAGATCCCGCCGGTGAACTACGACACGATGGTCGATCAGGCCTACGCCGCGGGCCTGCGCATCTTCCACTGCTGCAACACACTGCCCAACCCCGGCGGCGGGATGAGCGGTAAGCCCCTCATGGCCGTCGCGCTGCAATGCATCCAAGACCTCAAACGCAAACCCTACTTCAACGACCTCACGATCATCGGCGGCGGCGGGATCTACGAAGCGGACGACGTAGACGCCTACGCCGACCTCGGGGTCAAGCACGCCGCAGTGGGCACAAAGGTGATGAACCCGAAGTACCTCTTCGGCGCAAGCGGCATCGCAGCGATCAAGCAGCGGGCTGAGCAGCGCCTTGGTTAGCCGGCGGGCTTGCCCCGCCGATGGTTTGACATTTCCCTGCATACACATGTTCCGCAACCAAGCAGCGGCGAGGCAAGCCCGCGGGCTAACGCCGAGTTTGCGTGTCAATCCACTCGCTTGGACCAATACCCCGGCTTGCGGCGGTGGTGGGCCATCGCAATGATTTGGATCGTTTCGTCTTTCTCCCGGTAGACCATCGAATAAGGAAAGCGGTGTAATAAATAGCGCCGGGTGCTGTGCAGATAGATCGGCCATGTATCAGGCATGGTGGTCACGCTCTTGATCGCTTCATCAAGCTCAAGATAGAAGCGATCAGATGTCTCTAGGTTACGGTCGGCATATCAGCGCCCGGTCTCGCGGACTTCAAGTCGAGCCTCTGGATGAAACGCATAGGGCATCTCAATCATCGACGACCTCACCCCGGGTAATCCGTCGCATCTCTTTCATGGCGACATCGCCGGGAATCATCTCCACCTTCCCCTCATCGATTTCCTTAAGCCGCTTGGCGACCTCGTCTTCCCACGCGGCGTCCACGCCTTCATCGCCTTGTTCGTCCAGCGAAGCCAGCAGGCGCGAGGCAAGGGCCGCGCGTTCTTGCACGGGGAGTTTGAGCGCTTCGATCAGGATGGTTTCGGTATTTTTGACCATGCTAAAAGTATACCCCGGCGGTCCGTTTTCAAGAAGAGCGCTGCGAGCAATCACGCGGCAAGCCGCGGCGCTTCATTTTTTACCACTCCCAAATCTCTAATTCCTAAACCCGATCCTTCGGCGTGATCGGGCGGTCGACTCTGAAGACGCGGTTGCCTTTGTATTGGCCGAGGTTGCCGATGAACTTGCGCTTACCTTCGATCTCGAGTGAGAGTGGCGAGGATGCGGGTTTTTCGGTGAGGATCAGGTCGCCGACTTCGAGGTTTTTCAGGTCGCTGATCTTGATCGTCGTGTCGGCGAGGATCGTCGAGATGTCGACGCGAGCTGCGTCGAGATGGTTGGCCAGTTGGGTGCGGACCTTCGCGTCTCGGCTGTGCCGTTTGTACGCGGCCCAGGTCTGGTTGCGGAGTTTTTCGATCAACGGCTCGATGACGTTGTAAGGAATGCAAAGCGACATCGTGCCCGCGCGGTTGCCCATCTTTAGCTCGAAGCTCACGACCACGACCACTTCGTTGGGCGGGACGA
>JBGCDC010000140.1:0-11575 GCA_045105055.1 Phycisphaeraceae bacterium
TTCTTTTGGCTTGGCGATGAGGCGTGCTTTGGGTTAGCTGAAACACTTACGGGCATCCGCGAGACAGCACAGGCGGCCGTTGGCGAGTTCGAAAAAGTCACGCGCATCCGCAAGAACACCCGCCAGCAGACCGACGCGATCTCGCAAGAGGCTAAGGATCTTGTGAACCGCAACGCGACGCGGATCTACGACAACATCAACGTCTACGTCGAAGCACTCGGCTCGCTGCGTGGCGTGCGCGGCCGAATCATCGGGCTCAAGGAGCTGCGCTATGCCGACATCGCACTCATCGATTCGCTTGAGCAAGAGGTGCAAGGACAGGTCGCGGCGCTGAGCCAGCGCACGGTCGAGTTCCTGCTGCAAGACGCGTCGCTACAGCCCTACGAAGAAGCGGCCAGCGAACACGAAGCCGGGATCGAAACGATCACTAAAGTCACCGAGGCGAAAGAGCTTGAAGAAGCGATCCTTAAGACCAACGGCGAGCTCGAGATGCTCATCGACATCGTCGGCAACCTCAAGATCGACGACGCTACCCAGCGAACGGCCATCATCGACGGCATCAGTTCGATCTTCGCCGAGCTCAACGCGTCGCGCACCAAGCTACGCAATAAGATGCAAGAGCTGGGCCGAAGCGAAGGAATCGCCGAGTTTAATAGCCAGCTGAAGCTACTCAACCAGTCGGTCGTGAACTACCTGGACCTGTGCGATACACCTGAAAAAACCGAGCAGTATCTGACCAAGGTCATGGTCCAGGTCGAAGAGTTGGAAGGTCGGTTCGCGGAGTTCGACGAGTTCGTCATGCAGCTCACGGAGAAACGCGACGAAGTCTACAACGCCTTTGAAAACCGCAAGGTCCAGCTCGTTGAAAAACGCAACAAGCGCGCGAACGCACTCGCGCAAGCCGCCGATCGCATCCTCGGCGGGATCAAGTCGCGCGTCGAGTCGATGGACGAGGTCGAGCAGATCAACGGCTACTACGCTGGCGACCTGATGATCGACAAGCTCCGCGACATCATCGAAGAACTGGCCGAACTCGATGATACGGTCAAGGTCGATGACATCCAGTCGCGTCTCAAGTCGACGCGCGAAGATGCGGTCCGCCAGCTCAAGGACCGCAACGAATTACAAGAGGGCGGCAACGTCATCCGCTTCGGTAAGCACCGCTTTTCGATCAATACGCAGAATGTTGACCTGACCACGGTGATGCGCGACGACCAGATGCAGCTGCACCTCGCGGGGACAAGATTCTTCGAGCCGATCACCGACGAGGTCTTCAACGCGACCCGCCCGGTCTGGGACCGCGAAGTCGTCAGCGAGTCCAACGACGTCTACCGTGCCGAATATCTCGCTTACCTGATCTACGAACAAGCCACGGCAGGGCTCGCTTCAGCGGGCAATGAAACCCCCGGCACACTCGTCCCCCCACTACAGGCGCTCGCCCAACTCGAAGATGAGGCGCTCTTAACGCTCGTCCAAAAGTTCATGTCCCCGCGCTACAGCGAGGGCTACACCAAGGGTGTCCACGACGCGGATGCGACCAAGATCCTCCGCCAACTCGCCGACATCGGCACATCCATCGGCCTACTGCGTTACCCCAGCGCCGCCCGCGCGATCGCATCGATGTTCTGGCTCACGCGCGGCGATAACGCTGAGCGAGCGTTGCTCCGTGCCCAGCTCGTCGGCTTTGGTGCGGTGCGACGGCTTTTTCCCGAGGTGCAAAAGCAACAGCTCTACATCCACCGCGCGCAATCCTTACTACGAGATTTCGTTCAAGATCAACCCGCCTTCGATGCTGCGATGGTCGAACATGCCGGGGCGTACCTCTACCAACAACTCACCACCGACGAGACCGGGTTCATCACCAGCCCCGAGGCCGCCGCACTCCGCGAAGCCTTCGAGCAGCAGCTCACAGATACCGCCAAGCAAACCGATTTTGATCAATCGCTTGCGGACCTCTCGAAACACCCCGTCGAAAAATTCACGCTGATCCGCGATTGGCTCGGCGCGTTCCTAGATGGCGACGCTTCGCCCGCGGAAGTCGATGCGCTGCGCGAGTACATCGATGAGGCGGCTGCGCTAATCTTCGAGGGGCGATCCGAGCTTGGCCGTGTGCTCGACGTCTCAGTCCGCCGAACGATCGATGGGCTCATCGGCTCGCACCGCGTGATCAACAGCGGCAAGATCGAGCTTCACTTCAACAGTTTTATGTCCCGCCTAGCCCGCTTCGCCGCGGAAGATGTCCCGCGCTTTACGCAGTACACCGCGATGAAGAAACGCTTTGTCGATGACGCCCGCGACGAGATGCGTATCGAAGAGTTCGAGCCCAAGGTCCTCACCAGCTTCGTCCGCAACAAACTCATCGATTCGGTCTTCCTCCCGCTCATCGGCGATAACCTCGCCAAGCAGATCGGCACCACCGGCGAGAACAAACGCACCGACCGCATGGGCCTGCTCCTGCTCATCTCGCCGCCCGGCTATGGCAAGACGACGCTCATGGAGTACATCGCCAACCGCCTCGGCATCGTCTTCATGAAGATCAACGGCCCAGCCATCGGTCACGGCGTCACCTCGCTCGACCCCAACGAAGCGCCCAACGCCTCGGCCCGCGAAGAGGTCGAAAAGCTCAACCTCGCCTTCGAGATGGGCGACAACGTCCTCATCTACCTCGATGACATCCAGCACACCAACCCCGAGCTGCTACAAAAATTCATCTCGCTCTGCGATGCGCAGCGCCGGATCGAAGGCGTCTACAAAGGCAAGACACGCACGTACGACTTGCGTGGCCGAAAGGTCGCGGTCGTCATGGCGGGCAACCCGTACACCGAGTCCGGCGAGTCGTTCCGCATCCCCGACATGCTCAGCAACCGGGCTGACACCTACAACCTCGGCGACATCATCGGCGAGCACGGCGACGCCTTCAAGCTGTCCTACCTCGAGAACTGCCTCACCAGTAACCCCACACTCAACCCACTCGCAACGCGCAGCCAGGCCGATGTCTACGCCGTCATCAAGTACGCACAGACTGGCAGCCGAGAGGGCCTCGAGTTCGAAGGCAACTACGCGACGCAAGAGATCGAAGAGATGGCCTCGGTGATGCGTAAGCTGTTCAAGATCCGCGACGTGATCCTCGCGGTCAACCAGCAGTACATCTTGAGTGCGGGCCAAGAAGATCAGTACCGCACCGAGCCGCCATTCCTACTGCAGGGTTCGTACCGGAACATGAACCGCTTGGCCGAGAAGGTCGTGCCGGTGATGAACGACGACGAGCTGATGCGGCTCATCACCGCGACGTACGAACAAGATGCGCAGACGCTGACGACCGGTGCCGAGGCGAACTTGCTTAAGTTCAAAGAACTGATTGGCATCATCAACGAAGAACAGCAGCAGCGATGGACCGACATCAAGCAGTCGTTCCAACGCAACAACGCGGTCAACGCGATGGGCGGCGATAAGACCGCCGCGGTCGTTAGTCAGCTCGCCGCGTTCAACCAAGGCCTCGGCAGCATCAAAGACGCCATCGGCAAGTCGGTCACCAGTCTTGCACAATCCCAGCAGGATGATGAAGACAAGCCCGGGCTGGGTGAACAACTCGCACCGGTGCTCGCGCACGTCGCTGGCCTAGGCGATCGGCTTGATGGCATCCGTGATGCATTGGATAGCGGCGCCGCCGAGATCGCCAAGGTAGCAACACAGGAAACCAAGCCCGCCAAGCCAGACAAACCAGAGAAGAAGCTGCCGACCTCCGTCACCGCGAAGCTCGACAAAAAAACCCTCGACGCTCTATACGAGCTAACCGAAAAACTTGGCAACCTCCCGATCCCATCACCCCCGGCAGTGGGCGCTTCAGGACCTACAGAATCAGTAGATAATCGGAGTGCTAAGCCACAACCAGCCGCGCCCCACTCCACCCAAGAGATCACCGTGGTCAACAAGATCCCCGCGACGTTCTTGTACGTGATGAAGGAGCAGTTCGCGTTGATGAAGGGTTGGCTCGAGCCGTTGACGCGGATCACCGCCGACCAGGACGACCAGCTCAAGGGTTTGCACGACAAGATCGAGCAGGTGCTGGTCAAGTACGACACGATGATCGACCGCTTAGAACGCAATAAACCCACCGGCGGGTCCGAGGCAGATGTGATCGATGACGACGCCTAGACGCCGATCAAAGCGATTTCTCGCGATTGCTAAGGCCCCACGCCCCATCGCGACGATGTAGGATAAAACCACGCCGCACGTCGGCATCGGCCCATGCCGGGCCTTTTGGAGACCTCTCATGTTTAAAGCAGTCGGCCGATACTTCCGCGCAATTGGATACCTTTTCACAGGCAGGATCGACGCCGCCCGCCGGGCGATCTCGACCAATCCGCACGTCGTCAACGCAACCTTCGACCAGATCATCGAGTCCAAACGCAAGAGCGTCCAGCAGTACAAAGACGCGATCGCTCGGCTTATCGTCCAGCACGAAGCCAAGATGAGCAAGATCAAAGCGCTCAGCAACGACGTCAATCGGCTCGAACAACTTAAAGAAGGTGCCGCAGCCAAGGCCCGCACCGTCGCCACAGAAATGAAGGCCGCGGGCAAAGACATCGAAGCGATCAAAGCCAGCGAAGACTACCAGACCTGCATGAACGCCTTCAATGACTTCAGTACGAAGATCAACGAGAAGACCGAACGCATCGCCGAGTACGAAGGCGAAGTCAATGAGATGGACAACACGATCTCCGGTCACAAGATCCAGCTCCAGCAAATGCTCCGCGACATCGAGAACCTCAAAGAAGAACAGGCCACCACGGTCGCCGAGATCATCACGGCCAAGGAAGAGGCCGAGCTCAACGACATGCTCTCGGGAATCAGCTCGGACCGTACGAGTAAAGAGCTGGCTGACATGCGCCAGCTCCGCGAGGAGATGAAGGCCAAGGCCACGGTCAGCAAAGAACTGGCCGGCACGGACACAAAGGTCCAAGAAGCCGAGTTCATCGCCTACGCCACCAAGCACAAAGCCAGCAACGAGTTCGACCAACTCATCGGCTTAGCGGGTGACGCGGACGCTGCGTCGGTCGATGCGCCGAAGCAAACCGAAGGCGAGTCGAAGCTGCCGGAGTGAGCTTGATCTAGCGAAGGAGTTCATCATCAGCTTGGCGTTCAAACACTCTGGTTCGATAACGCTCAATGCAGATGGCTTAATCGTTTGCCGGTCTCCAGTGTTTGGGGATTATGATTTGGCCTTGGGCCAAGTCCGCCTGATAGGTGAGTTTACGACCGACAACGGCCCGCTCATCGACGACTACTTTCTGTGTCTCGCAATCGATCATGACGGCTGGTACGAAATCTCGAACTATGCACAAGGAATCGAGAATTTTAAAGAGCAGCTGCAGCAACAGCTGGGGACAGAATTCGCGCCCAAGCTAGTCTGCTCCACAAAATTCGCGAGCAATGTACTCTGGCCGTCCAATCTTGCCGGAGAGCCCATGTTTAAATTCGAGGCCAAACCAAGGACCGGCGGGAAGAAGTGGTTGCCTGTTTTTGAGAACAAACAGAGTCTGAGCGATCCTGTTAGTCGGTACTTAGAGAATAGCGAAGCACCATCAGCCGAGTAAATCTAAACTCAGAATCTTATGCCAAGTCAAGCCCCTAAGTACAGCTTCTTCTCTGACCTCGCGCGGATCGTTAACGCCGGGCAGTCGCGCAGTGTGTTGGTGACGGGGGATGTGCAGGATCTGTTTTTTGTGGGCGATAAGCCGAGCAAGCTCGATGGTACGGAACTTGAGCAGGGCGAGGCGTTGGCGGGGCAGTACCTGCCGTTGATGCCTTATTTGTGTAAGCAATGCGACATCCCCGGCACCGTCGTGCTCGTCTACGAACTCAACGGCCCGATCCGCTGCGTCGATCCAAAGGACCACAAGCAACTCCGCCAAGCGTGGATCACTTGGAAGACCGGCCTATCGCCGGATCATTTCACCCTGCAATCCTTGACCGATCCGGACGCAGGCAAAAAGCAGCAGCAACTCGAACAATCTTTCGATCAACACATCACCGACGCAACGGGCAAGCCAACGGTCGCACTGGAGCTATTGCGACAACTCACGCTGTGTGCCCAGCACGCGCGTCGGCACGCTTTAAGAAACAGCGATGGCTTCAAGCTCATCATCCTGATCGAGGCGGCGGACCTGCTGATGCCTGCGGGCGATGGCGACATCACGAAGCTCGGCCAGGCCGACCGGCACCGCATCGCAATCATGCAGGACTGGCTCAGCGACCCAGGTTTCATCGAGGGCGACGACACACTGATCATGCTCGCTGAGTCGCGGAGCAGCGTGCATGGCAAAGTAGCCAAGCTGCCTCAGGTGCTCAGCGTCTCGGTGCCTTCGCCGGATGAAAATGTGCGTCGGCACTACCTCGATTGGTTTGCGAACCAGCGCGAGCAATCGGGCAAGACCAAGCCGATGATCGACGACCGTGACAAACTCGCGGCGCTGACGGCGGGCCTCTCGATCCATGCGCTTCGGCAGCTTCTGGTCCAGTCGGCGTACAGCCAAGAGCCGATCACCGCCGACCAAGTTATCGCGCAGGTCGAGTCGTACATCTTGGGGCAGCTCGGCGAGGATGTCGTCGCGTTCTCCAAGCCCGCGCACACGCTCGATCAGGTCGTTGGCTACACGCACCTCAAGGCTTTCCTTCAGAGAGAGCTGATCCCGCGTATCAAATCGACAGGCGAGGCAGCGATCCCCGGTGCCGCAGTCGCCGGTCCGATCGGTGCGGGTAAGACTTTTATCTTCGAGGCGGTCGCCGGTTCGCTGGGGCTGCCGGTGCTGGTCTTGAAGAATATCCGTAGCCAATACTTCGGCCAGACGGATGTGGTCTTTGAACGATTGCGTCGCGTGCTCGAAGCGTTGGGCAAGGTGATCTTGTTTGTAGACGAGGCCGACACGCAGTTCGGCGGCGTCGGTGCAGATGCACACGCCACCGAGCGGCGACTCACCGGCAAGGTCCAAGCGATGATGAGCGACCCCAAGCTACGCGGCAAGGTCGTCTGGCTCCTCATGACCGCGCGCATCGAACGGCTCAGCCCCGACATCCGTCGCCCGGGCCGAGTCGGCGATCTCATTATCCCCGTCCTTGATAGCGAGCCCGGCAGCGAAGACCACCGTGCCTTTGTGCAGTGGGTTTTGAAAGCGGTCAAGCTCGACACGAACAGCGACGCGGTTGCCGGGCTGATGGACCTGACCGCGGGCTATTCTTCAGCCGGTTTCGCCGCGCTGCGCTCGCAACTCAAAGCGGCGACGGTGCTAAGCGGCAAGCCGCTATCGATGCAAGAGGTTACGGATGCGGTGCATGATTTGTTGCCTGCGGACATTGGCCCGACCCGTCGGGTGCAGACGCTGCAAGCCTTGGTCAACTGCACCCGCCGATCACTGCTGCCCGACCCAGAGGTTGATGAGCAGGAACGCGCGGCGTGGTCTCGTGAATTAGCCGCGTTAAACGAATCGATCGCGCGTTAGGTTGGTTGCAATCTTTTGTTTTGATTTGATGGGTTATTTGATACGATGCAGCTAACGCTTGGCCGGCACCCTCAGGAGCTCGTCATGCGCCAAAAGTCATTTAATATTGTTCATGCAGCGGTTGCGTTGCTTTGTGTGATGGTGATCGTGACGATCATGGTGGTGCTAAACAGTGCAAGAACGCGCGATAGAACACGCATGCCAAATAGCACACAACTCCGTGGCATCCACCAAGGCATGGTGACCTTTGCCAACTCCAACAAAGAATTTTTCCCGGGCCTTGCGCCCGATGGCTCGGAAGACACGCAGGTGCTGGATTGGAGAGAGGAGGGCATCCCATTGATGCAGGCCGGCCTCTCGATCGATCAGCGTTTCGCGATCTTGCTGCATGGCGACTACTTCACGCCCGAGTACGCGATCAGCCCGGGCGAGAACGATCCGAACATCAAGCCTTGGCCCGGCGAAGGAACGATCACAACCGGGCATTACTCCTACGCGATGCTACAAATTCCAGCCGAAGGCGGGCGGCGCGACGAATGGAAGCAGACTCTCAACAGCCAAGCCATCGTCATGTCCGACCGCAACACGGGAACGCTTACAAGCCCGTCGAGCATCCACGTCGATAGCGGCGACGCATGGGCGGGCAGTGTTCTATGGAACGACAGCCACGTAGGCTTTGAAAGCACAGACGAGTTTGAAACCAAATACAACGGCGGGGACCTAAACGAGGCGGACCGTCTGTTTCCGTCAACCGACACCTATAATGCGCTGATGATCCACTCGGGCAACTGACCGCTACACGGAGAAACAACAGGGTTTTGTTAAGCACCCAGGCCGTCTTGCTATCGCGGGCGAGACTTGGTATATTGCTCGGCTCGATACAGATCGCCCCCTCGTGCCCTTTGCGGCCGATACGCAGGACAATAGACATGGCCAAGAAAGAAATCACTTCGGTCTTCAAGATCCAAGCCCCCGGCGGAACCGCCACCCCCGCGCCACCAATCGGCCCGGCTCTGGGTGCAAACGGTGTCAACCCCGGCCAATTCATCACGCAATTCAACGCCGCGACCTCGCACCTGAAGGGTACGCCCGTCGGTGTCGTAATCACGGTCTATAAAGACCGTAGCTTCGAATTTGAAGTGAAGAGCCCGCCTGCTGCCGTCCTCGTGCGTCAAGCCGCTGGCGTCGACAAAGGCTCCGGCGTGCCGAACAAGACGAAGGTCGGCAAGGTCACCAAGGACCAACTCCGCAAGATCGCGGAAGAAAAGGCCAAAGAACTGACCGGCCATACCACCGAAGCCATGATGCGTTCTATCGCGGGTACCGCCCGATCGATGGGCATCGACGTGGTGGACTAAGCGACAGCCGTTTGCGGCTTAGCACCGGCAATCAATAATCAACAACCGCCAACCACGAGCGGATGAATCGTGGAAGACGCGTCTCATGTCCTGAAAACTTCAGGATGATGGGCAACTCGAAAGGAAAGCAACTATGCCATCACGTAAGCCAGGCAAGCGTTACAAGGCCGACGCCGAACGCGCCACAACCGATCCCGTCCCGCTGGTTGAAGCGGTGAACCGGGTCAAATCCTTCGGAAAAGCTAAGTTCGATCAAACGGTTGATCTGTGCATGCACTTGGGTGTCGATCCTAAGCAAGCAGACCAGATGCTCCGTGGTGCGATCTCGCTGCCACACGGCGTCGGCGGCGCATCGAAGCGCGTGATCGCGTTCGTCCCCGATGATAAAATCGAAGAAGCCAAAGCCGCCGGTGCGGTCGAAGCAGGCAGCGACGAGCTGGTTAAGAAAATTGAAGGCGGCTGGATCGACTTTGACGTCGCCGTCGCCGAACCCGCGATGATGCGTGTCGTTGCAAAGCTCGGCAAGCAGCTTGGTCCTAAGGGTCTGATGCCTTCGCCCAAGGCTGGCACCGTGACCCCCAATGTCGCACAAGCAGTCAAAGAGTTCGCGGCTGGTAAGGTCGAATACCGAACCAAAGACCAAGGCGGCAACATCCACGTGCCCGTTGGCAAGCAGAGCTTTAGCCCCGAGCAGCTGGTCGAAAACATCCAAACGATGATTGACCATATCGTTAAGATCAAGCCCGCGGCCTCCAAGGGCGCTCACCTCAAACGCGTCCCCCTCTCCGGCACGATGACCCCATCCGTCGCCGTCCAGGTCTGATCCCGCGTCACCAAACGACTGAACCAAACACGCCAAGCGAAAGGCTGGGCCTCCCATGAGTAAGCCCGTTAAAAACCTAATTACCGAAGACTACAAACGCCGCTTTGAAGGGCTGACCGGGGCTATCCTCGTCGATGTCCGCGGTATGGAGTCCAACGACAACAACGAGTTCCGCAACGATCTCGCTTCGAAGTCGATTAAAGTCACCGTGGTTAAGAACAGCCAAGCGAAGCGTGCCTTCGATGGTACCGACCTCGAAGGCCTCTCCGAACTGCTCGACGGCCCGTCGGCACTGGTCTATCCGGTCTCCGAAGACACCAGCGTCGTCAATGTCGCTCGTGAGCTCGTTGACTGGGCCAAGAAGCTCGAAACCCTCGAGTTCCGTGGCGCTTTGCTGGACGGCATCAAGTTCGGCGCGGATCAGATCAAGGTCCTCAGCGAATATCCAACCAAGGAAGAAGCACAGGCCAAGGTCGTCACGCTTCTCCTCTCCCCAGCACGCAACCTCGTCGGCGCGGTCAACGCACCGGCAGGCAACATCGCTGGCATCCTCAAGACGATCCAAGAAAAACTCGAAGCCGGTGAAACCATCGGCAAGGCGTAAGCCGCTTAGCTTCGCGGCTTGCCGTGATACAACTGATTTGTTGACAACCTCCGACTCGCGACTGGCCCTTGGGTTAAAGACGGACGCCGTGTCCCGACCTCTCGTGATCGACTTGTAAAGATAGGAATTGAATTATGTCCGAAGAAACCGCAACCGTTGAAGTCTCCGCAGAACTCAAAGCACTCGCCGAATCCAGCGTCGGCCTGACGCTCAAGGACGCAGTCGACCTCGCCGACTACCTCACGGCTGAATATGGCATCGAGCCTGCAGCCGGCGGCGCAGTCATGATGGCTGGCCCTGCTGGTGGTGGCGAAGAAGAGGAAGAGAAGACCTCCTTCGACGTCGTCCTCAAGGGTGACGGCGGCAAGAAGATCCAGGTTATCAAAGCCGTCCGCGAAGCGACCGGTCTTGGCCTGAAAGAAGCCAAGGAAATGGTCGAAGGCACCCCAGTCAACGTCAAAGAAGGCGTCGACAAGGAAGAAGCCGAGAAGGTCGCCGAGGCTCTCAAAGAAGCTGGCGCCGACGTCGAAGTCAAGTAATTCATTTACGAAGACTTCTTCGCTCACTCAGCGAAACAAACACGCAACCCCTGCCGTCAAGGTGGGGGTTGTTTTGTAATATAAACTAGCGGATCACTTTCTAGGAGTCGGCCAATCATGTCACACATATCACCAATCAAACGCTTCTTGATGTTCTTTGCGGTTGCTTTATTCATCCTAAACGCCGGGTCAGCGATGGCCGAGGATACAGCTTCGCTACCCGATCCCGACGGCAAGCCCGCCGATATGACGAAGCCCGTGCAGGTCTTCATCCTCATGGGTCAGTCGAACATGCTCGGCTTCGGTAAGGTCAATGGTGGCGACGGCTCGCTCGCCCATGCGGTCAAAGAAAAAGGTCTGTATCCGTACCTTGTCGATGACGCGGGGGTGTGGACCACTCGGCAAGACGTGCGCAATGTCTTCGTGATGGATCGGCGTGGTCGGATGCAGACGGCCCAAAACGAGTGGCTCACGATCACCAATCGGAACGTCGGGCCGGAGGTCGGCATCGGCCATCACCTTGGCAACATGATCGATGCGCCAGTGCTCATCCTTAAAGCCTGCATCGGCAATCGTTGCCTCGGCTGGGATCTGCTCCCGCCCGGCAGCGAACGCTACGAGCACGGCGGGAAGATCCACGCGGGCTACAAAGACTCGTACTCCAAGGTCAAAGGCCCATGGGAAAAAGGCAGTGAGCCGCCGAAGCCAGACGCAGGCGATTGGTACGCAGGCTGGCAGTACGACATCGACGT
>JBGCDC010000141.1:0-32839 GCA_045105055.1 Phycisphaeraceae bacterium
GCGGTCTAGGATTTTGACTTCGACGATCTCTTCGATGTTGGCGAGCTGCGATGGGCTCAGGTCATTTTCAAAGAGCACGACATCCGCGCCGTGGAAGGCGACCATCTCTTTGAGTTCTTGGACTTTGCCCTTGCCGAGGAACGTCTTGGCGCTAGGCTTAGCACGTTTTTGCATTAGCCCATCAACCACTTCTGCCCCTGCGGTGTCGGCTAGCGCGCGGAGCTCTCCCAACGGGGCGTGCGGGTCCAGCCCGTTGTTGGGCAAGAGGACGCCGACGAGCACCGCTTTTTCCTGAGCGACGGACAGAGAGTTTTCGCGTTTGCCTAGTTCCAAGTGGGTGGGGTTCCTTTGCGGTGAACGGGACAGTGTAGCCGAGGCGAAGGGTCCGACTCTACAAAAACGCCCACAAGTCCAGCCCTTGCGGGGATGGGTGCCCGCGGACAGAGTCCGTGGGCTTCGATGGGTGACGAGAGGGTTTACTTAGGCGGCTTCACCGCGATGCGTCGACGTGGCGATTGCTTGGAAGCCCATGCGGCGAACTTCGCGATCTCGGGGTGTCCTGCGAGGGCTTCGAGGGTGTTGTACGCCGCTTCGAGTTCTTGTTCGCTTAAGTGTGCGTGAACCGTACTGTGGCAGGGTTGGCAGAGCATCGCGATCCTAGTGGGCAGCTCTTTGCGGTCGAATCGCTCTTGGGCGCTGCGTCGGCGGTGGCGCTTGCGGGGGATGAGGTGGTGCTTGGTGAGCTTCAATCCGGTGCGCTGGCAGAGTTCGCAGGCAGGTTGGGTGTGCTCGTGCGGCATGAGAATGATTCTATGAAATTTCGCGTGTTCGCTTGCAAGATCCCGCCGCGTGCCCCTGTGCGTGCAGGCAGTGGGCTTCAATAGCGCGATTCAATCCTCACCCAGCGCATCGCTTAGTGCTTGCAGCGGGTCGCTGGATTGCGATGCGGCGGGGCGAACATCGCGCATGATCAGGGCGATGAGCTGACGCATCTGCCGGATGAGCGTGGGGTAGTCGGCGGAGCGGTTGTCCGGTTCCAGTGCCATCATGCTCTGGACGAGTCGGCCGGTGTCGGTGTTCAAGAGCGAGTTGTACTGGCATGGGTCCGGCGGGGGGATCTTAAAGCGACGGAGCACGATGTCGCGTGGCGAAGCGCCTTGTTTCTTGAAAGGTGGGTCGCCGGTGAGCATGTGGAACAAGCCCGCGCCGAGGGAGTAGATGTCCGCGCGGTGGTCGGCGACTTGCCCTCGGGCGATTTCGGGGGACATGTAGTAGGGACTGCCGACGACCTTGCCGTCCTTTTGTTTGCTCAGGCTCTCGGCGAGGCCGAAGTCGATGAGCTTGGCTCGGCCTTCACGGTCGAGCAGCAGGTTGCCGGGCTTCACGTCGCGGTGCAGTAGGCCGAGCTTGTGCCCGGCGTAGAGGCCTTGCGCGGTATCGATGGCGATCTCGATGGCGTGGACTTCATCGATCGGGCCGTCCTTCTGGATCAGGCCTAGCACGGAGCCGCCTTCGACCAGTTCCATGATGATGTAGGGCTGGCCCATGTCTTCGGACATCGCGTAGACCTGTGCGACGCAGGGGTCATTGATCGAGCCTTGCACGCGGGCCTCGCGGAGGGCGCCTTGGTAGAGGTCGTCGTCCTTGCTCGGCGGGGCGGAGACGATCTTCAACGCGACCTGCCGAGCGAGCACCTCGTCGTAAGCTTTATAGACCGAGCCCATCGCTCCAGCGGCGAGGCGTTTGAACAACAGGTACTGGCCGATCTGGCAGGGCACCTCGAACCGGGCGCCGCACTCAGGGCAGGCCTGGTTGGAGAGCGGCTTGAAGACCGTGATATCGATCTTGTGCTTACAGCCCGTGCAGGTGATCTGCTTGATACGGTTGACGCGGATTTCACGGTTGTCGCGGGCCAAGGCATGCTCCATAGGGCGTGCGTGCAGTTTACCGCCATTTTGGGGGATGGCGAGTAAAGTTAAACGATCGGCGTGGAATATCGCCTTGCATCATCGCCCAGCCGTGCTACACTATTCGGCTCGCTAAGGCCCGTGCCAGCGACACCCTGACCACTCATAAGGGACCGACCATGCCCCGCGTTTGCGAATATACCGGTAAGAAGACGACCGCTGGCCTTAGCTACACCCACCGCGGTAAGGCGAAGTACCTCGGCGGTGTCGGTACGAAGATCACGGGCAAGACCAAGCGCACCTTCAAGCCTAACATCCAGGTCGTCAACGCCCTGATGGAAGACGGCAGCGTCCGCAAGGTCAAGGCATCGACCCGTGCGATCCGCAACGGCCTCGTTGTTAAGCCACTGAAGCGACGTTTTGCTTATAAGCATGACGCCGCTGAACAGGCCTGATGAAACAAACCAAGACCCGGCAGCGTCTATCCTATTGACTTGCCGGTTTTTTGTGCTTTAATTGAATTGACACGCAACATCGCTCCCCGTCGGGGGCTCCTACCGAAGACACGCCTGGCACGCCCGCACAGGATCGGTCGAACCAACGCCCCGACAGCCACACAAACCGGATAGACCCCAGCGTTCTTTCTTTGTTGAAGGAGAAGGACAAGCTCGGCCGCTCGCTGCGCACAGGCACATTTGCCCAACCGCCGACTCTATCTATTGCAGGACCACGATGAACCCCTCAGGCAACAATGACCGCGACCGCGTGCTCGGATCAACGGACCTCGTCCGCTTGATCGGTGAGCACGTGCAACTCCGCCCGAAGGGTCGTGAGTTCGCGGGATTGTGCCCGTTTCATGATGACAAGAATCCGTCAATGCAGGTCAGCCCGCAGAAGCAGATTTACAAGTGCTTTAGCTGCGGCGCGGGTGGTTCGTGCTTCGACTTCGTGATGAATTATCACAAGCTCTCGTTCCCCGAGGCGATGAAGATGCTCGCGGACCGCGCGGGGATCGAGCTTACACCGTTTCGCCCGGGCAAAGGGGGCGGGGCACCGAACCCGCAGTCGTCCGATCGGCGTAAGCGGTTGCTTGCGGTGAACGAGCTTGCGCTCGCCTATTTCCAGTCAAAGCTGCAATCACCCGAGGCGGAAAAGGTGCGCGAGTATGTCACCAACCGTGGGATCAGCGACGATATGGTCGCGCGGTTTCAGATCGGCTATGCCCCACACAGTTGGCACGCTCTTTCCGAAGAAATCACGGCGAAGCGCTTTGATAAACCTGCCTTCGAGGCCGCGGGCCTGATCGCTAACGGTCAGCGCGGGATGTACGACAAGCTGCGTCATCGGCTGATCTTCCCGATCTGCGACGACATGGGCCGAGCGATCGCGTTCGGCGGACGGACGCTGCCAGGCAACGAACTCGACGACCCGACCGTCGATGCGAAGTACCTTAATAGCCCCGAGACGTTGCTTTTTAATAAGTCACGCACCCTCTACGGCTTGGACCTCGCGAAGAAGGCGATCATCGACGCGAAGACCGCGGTCATCGTCGAGGGCTACACCGATGTGGTCGCTTGTCACCAGCACGAGCGATGTAATGTCATCGCGGCATTAGGCACCGCGTTCACCACTGAACACGCAACCAAACTGCGTCGATTCTGCGAGAAGGTCGTGCTCGTGTTCGACGGCGACGCCGCAGGACACAAAGCGGCGGACCGCGCAGTCGAAGTTTTGCTCACCAGCGAGATCGATGTCGCGGTCGTCATTTTGCCCGAAGGCAAAGACCCAGACGAACTACTCGCACAGCCCGATGGCGAGGCGTCATGGGATGCACTGATCGCCGCGGCCCCCAATGCGATGTCGTATTTGTTAACGCAGTTCCAGAACGACCTCGAAGCCAGCGACACGATGTCGGGCAAGCAGGACGCCTCGACCGCGTTCCTGACTCGGCTTGCTCGGCACGACATCGCCTCTATGCCGGGCATCCGCCGCTCGCTAGTGCTTACCCGTCTTGCCCAGCTGTTACACATGCCAGACCACGAGGTGCTCGCCGAGCTCAAACGGCTCAAGCCGCGCACCTTCGCTCCGTCCATCCCAGCCGTCACAGAAGGCTACGGCCCGGACGAGGTGGGACCGGTAATGGACGAAAATGAACAGGAATACATAGAAAGTCATCATTTTGAAAGGCCTGAAGGCGATTCATCGTCTAAACTTCGAGCTCAGGAGCAGGCTCAGCGGCAATTAGTCGCCTGTCTGCTACGGGACAATGATTTGTTCCATGCTGCCATGCCCGACGGGGCTGATTTTTGCGAATCGGTGCCGCCTGGCGACGTGGACGGAGAAGGAAGACGGGTTTATCAACTGCTGCACGACCGCTTTGCGGATGGCGACAACCTGACGCTCCTCAGTTTGCTTGCAGAACTGGCCGAACGCGGCTGGGACAACGAACGACGCTGGCTGACCCGGGCGGATGTAGAGCTAGACCAGCTCGTCGGAGAAGACCCGGCCAAGCTGAAACACCTGTTCGCCGACTCGGCACAGGCCATCATGAAACACCGACGCCGACAGGCGTTTGATCAAGACCGCCGCTCGCTCGTTGCTAGCGGTGAAAGACCCAACGACCCCGTCGCCGCAGCGCTCGAACTGGCCGGACATGCCCAGCGCCTCGCCCAGCAGCGCCGCGACGAACAAGACCCCGGCCGTATCGCACGCGGCAACAGTTAATTGAAGTACCGCAGACACAAACATCGAAGCCTTGACAAAAGGCCGAATCAGACGGAGACCGATCCTTGCTAATTGACATCCTTAATCCCGCCGTTTTCGAACTCATGGAGCATGGCAAACAAGCCGGCTTCATCACCTTCGATCAGCTCAACGCCTCTTTGCCCGACCGCTACGTCGAGCCAGATGTGCTCGATGAGCTGCTCGTTATCCTGCGTCAGACCGAGGTCGAGATGGTCTCGGCCATGGCTCTGCCCATGAGCAAGCGACCTTACGACAAAGAGAAGCTAGGCCTAAAGGTCGAGTCCGCTGCTGAGCCCTCTGCGGAAAAAGAGGCCGCTGAAGAAGACGCCCCTGCTAAGGGTGCGAAGGCCGCGAGCAACGAAGAAAAGTCGGACGACGACGAGCCGGATCTACTGACACCCGAGCAGGCCCGCGCCGAACTCGCCGCCGCGCTGTCCGAGCCTAGCACGAAGCGCATCGACGACCCCGTGCGCATGTACCTCACGCAGATGGGCGAGATCAGCCTGCTGACCCGCGATGAAGAGATCCGTCTTGCGAAGAAGATTGAGATGTGCCGCTACGTGTTCCGCCGCAAGGTGTTGATGAACGACTACTCGATCGCCCAGTGCGTCGAAATCCTCGACATGGTTCACGCCGGCGACCTGCCGTTTGACCGGACGATGAAGATCAGTACCGCAGAGGAAAACGCGAAAGAAAAAATCGCGACCCGTATCCCCAATAACCTCAAGACCATCAAGAAGCTTCTCGAGCTCAACCGCGAGTTGTGGGAGCAGATGGAAACCGAGGAGCTGACCGAAGAGCAGTACGAAGTCGTGCATGCTGAGATCCGCGACCGTCGTCGTAAGATGGCATCGCTGATCGAAGAGTGCTCACTGCGGACGTCGCGCGTCCAGCCGATGCTCAAGAAGCTGACCTCGATCAGCCGGAAGATGAACGAACTTGTCGCCGAGCTTGAGAAGGCCGAAGAGTTCCCCGATCGTTACGATCCTGAAGATGTGATGGTGATGGAAGAGGAGCTGGCGGGTTTGCGTTCGCTGGTCCTCGAAGAGCCAGAAGAGCTTGAAGCCCGCGTCGCGGATGTGCGACTCGTCTTTGACGAGTATGAGTCCGCCAAGCGTGACCTCTCCGGCGGCAACCTCCGCCTCGTTGTCTCGATCGCCAAGAAGTATCGTAACCGCGGCCTCTCCTTCCTCGACATCATCCAAGAAGGCAACACCGGCCTGATGCGTGCAGTCGACAAGTACGAGTACAAGCGTGGTTATAAATTCTCAACCTATGCAACGTGGTGGATCCGTCAGGCCATCACCCGCGCGATCGCTGACCATGCACGCACGATCCGCATCCCGGTCCACATGATCGAGACGATGAGCAAGCTCCGCAACATCCAGAAGCACCTGCTTCAGGACTTGTCCCGCGAGCCCACCATCGAAGAAATCGCAGAAGCCGCGGATATGCCCGTCGTCGAAGCACGTCGCGTGATGAAGATCAGCCGACACCCCATCTCGCTGGACCGACCCGTTGGCGAGTCGGAAGACTCCTACTTCGGCGACTTCATCGAAGATGAGTCCGCACGCAACCCCACCGACGCCGCGACCAGCGACATGCTCAAGCAGCGTATCGAGTCGGTCCTCAAGACCCTCACCTACCGCGAGCGCGAGATCATTAAGCTCCGCTACGGCATCGGCGACGGCTACACCTACACCCTCGAAGAGGTCGGCCGAATCTTCAAAGTCACCCGCGAACGCGTGCGACAAGTCGAAGCAAAAGCCATCCGCAAGCTGCAACACCCCGTGCGCAGCCGAAAGCTCGCCGGCTTCATCGATGGCGAAGAAGAAGAAATGCTCAAGTAAAAAGCCAACACGACGTGTTAGGAGATGCCGGCCCGTGCGAAAGTAGTTCGCGTACGGGCCGGTTTTTCGTTGTTGGGTTGGGTGCCACATTGCGTGCCGTAGGCCGCTGTGTGCGAATCTTCTTTTGGCGATCAAGACAGTTCGCACACAGCGTCCTACGGCACGCAATGTGGCACCCCGTAGAAAAGCTATTTGAGCACGATTAACGCTTCTGCTCAAATAACCACTTCCACATCGCCTCATCGTCGTACGCCTTGTCCCAGCTGTTGTGGCCGACGCCTGGGTAGGTTGTTAGCTTGGCTCGCTTACCGCCTCTGCGGTTCATGATCTCGATCATACGTGTTGATTCTTCCAGGGGGACGACGCGATCGTTCTCGCCATGGAAGGCCCATGTCGGTGTGTTCGCAAGCCGCTTTGCATCGAAATAAACGCCGCCGCCACAGACCGGTACCGCCGCAGCAAAACGTTCGGGTTGTCGCGCTGCGAGTGCGAACGTGCCGTAGCCGCCCATGGATAAGCCAGTGACGTAGATGCGTTTGGGATCGACGTTGTATTGTGCTTCGATCTTGTCAAGCAGCGCGATCAGCGTGTCAATCTCCCAACTCCACCACGAGTCCTTTGGGCATTGTGGCGAGACAACAATCGCGCCAAAGTCATGCCCGTTCTCCACCATCATCGGCGGGCCATGCAGCTTGACCTTCTTGAGATCATTCCCACGCTCGCCTGCTCCGTGGAGAAACAGCAGCAACGGCACGTCATCACCATCGGCCTCATAACCTTCTGGCAAAGCGATGAGATAGTCGAGCGTCTTGGTCTCTTTGACCTCGACTTCAAAGCGTGCTTCGTTTTGATTCATGGCTAGACCCTGCATAGCAAGTAGCAGAGCGAACGATAGAGCAAGTGTTTTAAGCATGCCACCATGCTAATCAACTTTAGTTGGATCGCGTTAAGCCACATCGCGCAGCGTGTCTGGCAGTTGCTCGACGCCCTTAAGTAGGGTCGCGCGGTAGTGGGCGCTGCCTAGCCACCATGGTCGGCGGAGGAGTTGTTGCCAGAGGAAGGTTCGGCCGGCACTGTCTTGGCACTCGGCTTCAGCTAGTGCATAGATTCGGCGGCGTTCGTCGCAGTTCCGCCAGAGCTGGTAACGCTGCGGAAGCGACAAGTGATTTGCGTAGCTCTCGGCGGCTTCGATGTACTCGAGCCCTTTGGCGAGGGTGACGGGGACGGGGCAGGGAACGCCCGCGTCGCGGATGGCGGCGAAGGTGAGTGTCGACAGTTCGGGCCAGACGCCTGCGGCGAGGAGACGGCCTGCAATTTCAAAACTCCATGCGTATTGCAGGTCAGTTTGTAGGCCGTTGTAATCTTCGAAGAGTTCGCGGCGGAAGAAGCTTGCGGACATAGGCAGCAGACCCGAGTCGTGCACGAGGTAGGAAGCGAGTGAGCTCGGGTTGCTGGGGGTCATTGAGCCGAGCGATTCGTCTAGGGCGCCGATCTTGTGGGCACTTCCGACGAGCCATTTTGGTTTGTCTTCAAGTGTCATACGCTTCACAGCGTGTTCGATTGAGCCGGGCAATAGAACGTCGTCAGCGGCGAGGATGCAGACGATTTCGCCGGTGCAACGGACCAAGCCCGCGTTGACGGCTTCGGCCGGGCCGGAGTCCCACTCGCTGTGCCAGTAGGTCAGGTCGTCGTCGTACATGTTGAGGATGTCGACACTGTCGTCTTCGCTGCCGCCGTCGAGCACAATGAGTTCGAGGTTCTCATAGCCTTGGTCCATGGCCGAGCAGATGGCCTGCTCAACGAATTGGCCGTGGTTGAGGCAGGGGATGATCACGGAGACGCGGGGCTTGTTGGTTGACATCGCGGGTTCCTTGTCGGCGTTGCAAAGCGAGAGACGAACCAGGTGTTCGCCCGTGCAACGTCGGCGTATTCAGAACCCATATGAAGCGCACAACCGGAATAATCGGCACCTTTTAACATCGCCGATAATTACGCGGCCAAACGTGCTGATGCAATCGGCTGCGCGTCTAAACCGACGGCTTGCAGGTATCGATCCGCCACGTCGGCCCATGTATAGCTAGCGGCGCGCTGCTTGGCGACGCGTCCCATTTCGATTGCGATCGCGGGGTTGGTTGCCATAAGAAGCAGTTTTGCGCCTAGCTCGGCCGGGTCGTGCGAATCAACAACGTAACCCGTCACGCCGTTGTCGATGAGTTCGCCGCTGGCGGTATAGACCGGCGGGATCGAGGTGAAGTGCGCGCCCCGTGCGAGCGCCGGTAGGCCGTGTGCGTGTGCCTCGACGATAACGTTGCCGAAGGTTTCGAAACGCGAAGGCAAGACAAACGTGTTCATCGCGGCGAAAGCGGGGGATGGGTTTTCAAGGTCGCCTGTCCAGATCGTGTGGTGTGAGAGCCCCGCGTCTTTGATCCATTGCTGGGCTTGGTCGAGCTGTGCGCCACCGCCGACGATGAGCAGCCTTGCATGGTGGGGCATCGCTTGCGACTTGAGTGCATCAATGAGGAAAGGGAGGTCCTTGCATGGGTCGCCGGGTCGGCCGACAAAGCCGATGACGAATTGCTCGGGCGTTAGGCCGAAGCGTTCTCGCTGGCAAGTCGTATGCTCGGGCATCGATGCAGGGTTTGGGATGACAAGTGTGTTCGGGCGTGGGCCGTAGTAGTGCTGGTGCTGTTGGAGCAGGTTGTGTGATTCATCGATCACTGTTGCAGCGTGCTTGTAGGCATAACGATCCAGCTTGCGTGCAAGGTAAGATCGGCCAAGCGGCGCCATCTCGGGAATCGTCCGCGCGACGTGCGTCATCCCTTCGTAGCAGAACACCGGGCGATACAGTAGTTTGTCGGCGTGGCCCGCGCGGATCACGGCCGTCGCCGCAGTGGGCTCATTGGCCCAGTAGATATCGCTTGGCGGGGCTTGCTGGATCGCCCGTTGCCACCAGCGTGCTTGGACTAGTTCCGCGATGCGCCAGAGCCGGCCAAGTTCAACCGGTTGGTGACGCTGTACGGTCAGATACTCGCGGGCTTGCTGTGATGCCGGTGCGTGGTCGTGCTGCTCGCTGATCACATGCACATGCGTGCCAGCATCCGCAAAGCTATTGGCGAACTGCCAGAGCACACGCTCAAGCCCGCCGAATCGCTGCGGCCAGAACAAGCGGTTCATAAGCGTGATGCGTGGCGGACGTGTGGTCTGATTATTGATTGAATATTTCATGCCGCTTCCTTACGGGATAAGCCAGGGAGCGTAACATTTTTTGCGTCGCTATAAACTTCGTCGCGCGAGCAGCAGGGATTTGGCTTTTCGTCGTATAGATGGCTTAAGTCAAACTCGGAGAGGAGCCTTAGCATGGTGTCGATCTGCTGAGGTTCAACGTGGCGTTGCCAATCGCTGATGAGGTCTCCGCCGTGCAGGATGGCAGAGTCGTGGCGGTAATGGGCCGAGCGTTTTTGCGCCGCTTGTTCGATGCCCGAAGGGACCGATCGGCCTAGAAATGCGAAGAGTGCACCGACTTCTCTATCAAAGTCGGTGCAGAGATCCTCGTAGCGGACCAGGTGTGCATCGCCAGATTTAAGCTCACGCATCGGGACAACATTTTCGACACACCACATCGTCATGTGCTTGGTCCAAGTGTCGTCCGATCTCTCAAAGCGTTCTATGGTGTCACGATACGGCTCAAGATGATCTTCCATCAGCGCGGGCTGTGCGAGCAGTTGATCCAGATGGGTCTCCCATCGGAGCTTCATTCGTGAATGAACAACAGCGCAAGGATGTCGCATCGCGAAGAGGAGCTTCACCTGCGGTAGCGATTCGCGGATAAACCCGAGCATCAGATTGGTACGGATCGCTTTAACGAGCCGTTGCTTGGTGGATTGCTTGCGGTTGTAAGCGTCGGTCCACCGTGAGCGAACGCGCCCGGCAAGTAGCGATTCGACGATCGCATTTATCTCGTTATTACGTTGCTTTGAAGGTAGATAACGCATCGCTGGCCAATTGGCGACTTGTTCGACGTGCTGCGGGTGGAAGGGCTCGAAGATGTCGCGGTAGACGTTGCCGTGGTTAATGATCTGGCTCATCCAAGTCGTGCCGCTACGTCCTGAGCCCGCAAGTAAGACGGTGCCGGATAATTCGTGCGTGTCGATGTGACACATCCCGCATAGCACAGCGGCTTCACGTTTAATATGTTTCACGGCTTGTTGAGCACGGTAAGGAATCATGCGGCGTTCGTTTTGCCTGTCTTATGGATCAGCTGATTCGCACGTTTGAGGATCGGCCAAACGGGACGGATAAAGGGCTGGCCTTTGAGTCGGCGCGTTTTGAGATTGTCGTATTGTTGCTTAAAGAGTGTTGTGTTCGTAAAGAACGTCGGCTCGTATCGACAGGCACGCGCGGCCATCATCGCAGCGTGACGAAAACGCATCAGGTCTTCAGCCGTCACATTTAAATCGTCGAAGTTACGCACGAGATCGAGTAGTTGTCGTGCCGCAACGGGGTCTGTTCCTGGCAGTAGCCGATCGATTAATGCGTTGCGTAGTCGATAGAAACGCTTGCCATGGTCGGCGTTCCAGCCTGCGGTCGCCGAGTCGTCGTGGATGCGATAGCCAAGTAGCGACTGGTCCAGGGTGGCAAAGCGGACAATCAACGCCATGCGTACCCACAGGTCGTAGTCCTCGTTGCCCGGCGGCAGATCGCGATAGTTGCCTGCCTCGAGCACTGCGGAACGTCGCATCATGACGGTCGGATGGCTGACAGGGTTCGTCACGCGCAGCGACCAGCGGATCTCGGCGTCTTGGGTCGGGTGGTGGGTGAGGGCTTCTTTGCTGTCGAGGCGATACATCTGCGTGCCTAGGACGCCGACCTTGCGGTGGTCGCAGAGGTACTCGACTTGTCGCCTGATGCGGTCCGGCTCGGCGTGGTCATCCGCATCAATACGCGCGAGCAACTCAGTCTGCGCGCTAACGGTTAGCTGCGCTAACGCTCGGCCTAGACCGATGCGTGTCGAGCCAATGATTCGGCCTTGCACTTCACGTCCGATCCATTTCCGCAAGATCTCAGCCGTGCCATCATTCGATCCGTCGTCCCATACATAGACGGTATGCGCTTGATCGGGGTAGTCCTGCTCCGCGATCGAGATCAAGGTGCGCTCAAGATATTGTTCGCCATTACGAACGGGCAAAAGCCAAGTGACGCGTGGTGGCATGATGAGATTCCTTACGCGGCCTTGCGGATTGGTGTGTGTGCTGACTTGATGCCAGCTTGTTCAAAGATCGCTTCGAATCGTGCTGCATAGGTATGTTCGCCAAGGGTGCGTTGATAGCCTCGGCTAGCGATATCTCTGCGATCGTCTTCATGCTTCAGGTAGTAGCGGACTTGATCGACTAGTTCATCGATGGTTTCAAACGTCGCGCAGTCCTGGCCTGGCTTGAGATAAGTGTCTAAGTCTTCAGCAGGTTGTGTGAGTAAGAATCCGCCGCAGGCTGGCACCTCAAAGACACGACCTTTAATCTGGCGTGGCGGCGCAATATCCGGCGTGGCGGCTCGCTGCTTATCCCATGCCGCGAGCCGCTGTGCGCCGCTCCAAAGCCGCCAAAGGGCTGGCTTAGTGCGGAGTGAAGAGACGGTGTGCGAAGCCGCGATTGCTTCAAGTTTCGTACGGCTGCTACTCGATGCGTCGGCGAAATTCAGATTGATCCGGCTCTGGCTGAAGACACGGATCATCTCGCTCTGCGATAGCTTGCCGTCGGGCCAGCCGCTCCCCCATGCGCGGACATTGATACCTGCGCGTTGGAGTGTTTGGATCGCTTGTTCACGCATGCCATAGGGCTGGCCGACGAACGTCACGTCGTATTTGAACGGCTCATCCGTCGGTTTATAGAGCGTGTGATTGTCGCCCCATTGGCTCTTAATGACGTTGGTTAGGCCGTGGGCTTGGTATCCCGCGTAGGCGTTTTGCGATGTGGTGACGACGTGGTTAAAGCAGGGTGTCCAGCCGCGTGCATGGCTATCGAACTGCCAATGGTCGTCGCAAAACCAATTGATCGTCGTCGTATCGGATTGTTCGGAGATGCGGCGCATCGTGCGTTTGCTAACAAGATCCCGACGCACGACGCCGAACAGCAGGTCGGGTTGTTTGCCTTGTACGATGGCTTCGAGTCTGCGATTTGCTTTGGTTCTGCCTAGGTCGCTGATCAGCGATGGATAGTCGAAGTACGTTAGCTCATGCCCCATCGCGCAAAGCGATTCATAAAAATTGAAATGCTCAAAGCTCAACCCGTTTGAGGGGTTGCCGTAGTCGTAGCGTTGGGCGAGGTAGAGGATTCGCATGGTGGAGCGTGTATTAAGCGGCCGATGAGATGGCGATCGATTCAGATTCTTTGGTTGGTTTTAAAGTCGTTTTAGGTGGTGCGCCGACGCGAACTTGCCACGCTTGTCGGTTGACGAAATGTCCGTTTAGATAAGTGCTCGCGTAGAGGAAGTAGCCTTTTGCGTCGAGCATTTCAAAGATTTCATTTCGTAATGGGCCGATGTTATTCTCGCAAAACTCCGCCGATTCGATACAGATTAATTCGGGAGCGTGGCGGTCAAAGTCGTAAGTCTTCAGGATTGAAACATCTAATCCTTCTGCATCGATCGATACGAAATTCGGTCGATCGGTCATATTCTCATCGATCGCCTGCGCGATGGGTAGAACCGGGACGTTCATTCGCTCGATGATTTCATACGGGCCTTGTTTGCAAGCGTCCTCAGCATCACGCAGTGAAAACGTATTGAGCGTCGGCTGATTCATTCGGTAGAACGGGGCAGTGCCTGCGTTATCCGCGCTAATTCCTGCTGCTAGGATCTTGTCGTGTCGACGTTTTTTTTGCAGCTGCTTTACGCAGTCCGGGTCTGGCTCAATCAATAGGCCTCGGCAGCCGAGTTGATAGAACAGATAAGTGTTGCTGAGCCGAATCGGATCATGCGCCCCGATGTCGATATACGTCGGCTTTGCAATCTTCATGTGCTGGCAGAGCACGTTGTATGCAAGGATATCTTCACCACTCTGCGCATAGCTCGTCAGGTATCGGCGGGTTTTATTCTTTTTAAATAAACGCATGTCACGTCATCCTGCTTCAATCGTCGACTGTGCGTTAAGCCGCCAATGAATTTGTTTCTGATTCGGTTTGAGTAGTCGCTTGGCTAGTCGGCAAGGTATTGCGTGACCAGCATTCCCATACAAACGGGACACCTAGGTAAGGCTCGTGCGTTTGCCCGAGAGCTTCGAGCAACTCTGTTCGACGTGTTTCCGCATTTGGTACAAAATCATGAAACTGAACCAGCAAGCGATCGACGCGCTGAATCCAATCGCTGCTTACCAGCCATTCGAGCAGGTCGTATTCGCCGCCCTCGATATTGATCTTAAGGAGGTCGATAGACTCGACGTTATAGTCGCGCATCGCTTGCTCGAACTGCAGTAGTTTTGCTTTAACTTCCTGTCCGTCAGACTTGTAGAGACTTGTGCTCTCGCCCGCGATGCTCAGGGTCATGGTTGATGCTTCCGCGGCCAAGCCAGCATCAAATACTTCTGCATTCGCGTTGTTTTCAAAGCGTTTACGAATTTTTTTTGCATAGCTGGGCACGGGCTCGAAGATCAGCGATCGACACTGATAGCGTGCCAAGATTTCTGCGCTGAAGTCGCCACGGAATCCACCGAGGTCGACAAACGTGCTGTCCGCATTGAGTGGGTGTTCGTAGAGAACTTGATTGTTGGAGTCTACCTGCTGCCATTGGATCAGCCGATAGGCGCACGCCTTTGATCGAAGCCTGCGCGCGTACCAGCTCAGGTACGGGATGGCTTTATCCATGAGGTTCGCGAGTTTGTAGGCAAGTCGATTGGTCATTGCAATACTCAGGCTGCGGCGCGATTTAGGAGACGGCTAAAGGCCTTTGTGATTGTTCGAGGCAGCGTTGTGATCGTTAGATTGGTGCTCATCGTTTGCGGCGCGGCGGGGCGGGTACGCAGCGGCCGATCCCCAATACGCTTGAACCAATCTTTTCGACGGCGCTTCGAACGGAGCCGTGCGGCATCGCGTGGATCGAGTTGATCTAAGAACGGCTCGATCAATTCGAAGGCATGCTCGTCGATCGCGTTCGATTTGGCGTAGCGTGTCCAGTACGAACTGTGCCCATCGCGGTGTAGGTACGAGGTGCCGGGCACGGTCAGCATGGTTCCACCGTTGGCGACTTGTCGTAGACCAAAGCCCCATGTGTCTAGCGCGCCTGAGCTAGTTGGGTAGCCGCCTGCTGCGTCGTAGTTAGAGCGTGCAAAGAGGTAGTTGCCGCTTGAGCCAGGCACTCGGCACGTGGTCACGTACTCGGCCAAGCTGTATTCACTGTGTGCATATTCGTGGCTGTGCGTGACAGCGTCGGCTGTAGGTTCATCGCGGAAGTAATCGACTCGGCCAAAGCAAACAACCTCTGAGGCGTGCCGATCCATCTCATCTCTAAGGCGATCAACGCTACCGGGTAGCAGCACATTGTCTGCATCAAGGCAAAAGAATAGCTGAGCGTTTGCTTGCGCCAGCGCGGTATTCCGTGCGGCGCCGCCGCCTTTGTTTTCGGTGTGACGAAGGATGGTCACGCGCTCGTCCATTGCTGCAATGCGGCTTACAATAGCAGCTGTGTCATCAGTGGAGGCGTCGTCGACAATGATGTACTCATCGCCGGGACGCATATTGTTTTCGATCAGCGAGCGCGCGGCTTCTGCGAGGAAAGGTGCCGCGTTGTAAGCAGGAGTGAAGAACGTGACGGGACGGGCCTGCTTGGTGATTGTCCAGACGCCGTGGCCGAGTGCTTCGGGTTGCCAGCCGAAACGTGAGAAGAAGCGATGGATCGCGTTGCTCACGCCGGGGAAGTCGGGGTGGTCTAGGTCGTGTCCCGCGATGATGCCGCCTTCGCGGACTTTGGGGAACCAGGCGCAGAGGTCTGCGATTAGGCCGGCCTCACTGTGGTCTGCGTCGAGGTAGACGAAGTCGAGTGAGCCGTCTTCGAAGCGTCTGCTTGCTGTTACGGAGTCTTCGCGGATCTGTTCGAACCGATCTTGAAAGATCGACAGCCGATCGACTACGCGCTTAGCCAAGCGATCGAAGACGGCCTGGGGTAGATTCATTGGGTCGTCGTAGTCGTCGCGGTGTTGGTAGCTATCGACGCCGTAGAGTTTGTCGACGCCGCGCTGTTCAAGGATGGCTCGTGCGTGTCCGCCGAAGGCGACGCCGACCTCAACGCCGATGCGCAGTCCGAGCTTGCAGACGCGCTCGGGGAACGCGGCGTAACCGGCCTGCCATGATCCTTCGTACTTATGGATCAGCGTGTCAATAGTTTGGTCTTCTTGAGTCATACGGGCACCTAGTTTTATGCGGCGCGGGTGACGAGCCGAGCGAGTCGTTGTCGGATGCTTTGAATATTCAGGGCGATACCGAGCACGCTTCGGCCACGCTTATCGCCGTCGAGTAGTAGCGGGTGCTCGGCCAGGTTCGTGAACCACTGGTCTTGGTTTTTGCTTTGTAGCAAGTAAAATTGCGAGGCGGTGGACAGTCGGCTGAAGTAGGGCCGCAGCAGTGACAATGCTAGGCGGTCGGTCTTGCCCGCTTGATGTTCGCGTTGCCAGTAGCTGTTGTGCCCGATGCGGTGGTCGTAATATCCCTCGGGACAGACGCTCAGCTTGCTGCCTGTTGCGACGATGCGCAATCCAAAGCCCCATGAATCCAGTGCCGCGACGTCTTCGGGGTAACCGCCTGCGCGGTACCACGCTTCACGGGTGAAGAGCATGTTGCCCGCGGCGCCGGGGGGGTCTTGCATAGCACAGTATTGAGCGAGGCTTGCTTGGGCCTTGGGGTATTCGTGGGTCCACGCGGTTTCGCCGGGCTCATCGCCATCGCGGAAGAGGCGGATTTGTGAGAAGCATGCTGCGTCGACGTTTGTCTTGATCAGGTGGTCACGCAATGCTGCGACGCTGTCGGTGGGCAAGACGTTGTCCGCATCGAGCATCATGATGAGCTCGTGCTTTGCGTCTGCGATCGCGCGGTTGCGTGCGACTGCTGCGCCGTAGTTTTCGGGGTGATAGATCGTGCTGATGTCGGGGTAAGCCTCGACAAGTTCGTCGATGATGACGCCGGTCGAATCGGTCGAGCCATCGTCGATGATGATGAGCTCATCGCCTTGTACGAAGTTGTCTTCCATGATCGAGGCGGTCGCCTGCCAAAGCGTATCTTCCGCGTTGTATGCGGGGACGATGTAGCTCACTGAAGCTCGTTTCTTCTCAACCCACCAGACGAATTGGCCAGCGTGGTGTACGGTCCAGCCGAGGCGTTGGAAGAAGCCATCGACGGCTTGTTGCACGTCCGGCATGTCGGGGTTGTCGTAGTCATGGCCCGCGATGATGCCGCCTTCGCGCACCTTGTCGAACCACGCGCCGAGGTCGCTGCCAACCGCGTCGAATTGTTGATCGCCATCGATGTAAATGAAGTCGAGCGATTCGTCTTCGAACTTGGATACCGCTTGTAGCGAAGGTTTTCGCAGCAGCTCGAAGCGTCGTCCGAACCGTGCCAAGCGGTCTAGCGCGATGTCGTGGACGCGGTCCATGTCGTGCTGGCTGAGCATATTGGGGACGTCGTCGTGATCATCGGAGGTGTACGGGTCGATGCCGGTGACCGCTTCGAGTCCGCGGTATTCGAGCAGTGATTCGCAGTGTCCACCGAAGCCGACACCGATCTCGACACCGGTGGTCAGTCCGCGTGCTTTGACGAGTCGGAGGAACTCGGTGTAAGCAGGTTGCAGGCTCGCTTCGATCCGTTGTTGGCGTTCGACGAGATTGATATTTGGGATCGTTGGCTTGTTCATGCGGCGAAGCTCCCGGTGTTGTTGGTCGCGTTGTCGTGTTCGGTTCGGCGTGTGCCGTAGCCGGGCAAGTTGATGAGGCCGAGGTTGATCGGGTCGTAGTTCTCTGACCACATCTCCGAGACGGTGAAGTCCATGAGATCGGTGCCCCAGATGTACTCGCGCATCCCGTCGCGGTATCCGCCGATGCTGATGCTGTATCGCCCGGGTCGTAGCAGGTACGCGGGGATCTCAGTCTCCGCTTCGAATCGGCCAGCGGGGAGATCGGTTGGCACGGGTGTGTCGTGCTGAGTAAGCAAACGGACGCCGTCGCGAAAGATCGAGAAGGTCGTGCGGAAGTTGGGGACCATACGATCGACCGAGCCGTTGACGTGCAGCTTGATGGGTTGTTGCGGGTGCACGATGCGTGATTTGGTGTTGTCGGCGCCGTTGATGGTGAGCTCGCTGAAACGCATGACCTGAGCGAGCGGGCCGTTGAACACGCCGGCCGGGTCGTCGCGCCAGTTGGATACGAGTTGCAGGTAGCGGTCGATTGCTTGTTGTGGCTCGCCTATGAGTTCGACCTGTCCGCCGTCAAGGAGCATGACCTTGTCACAGAGCCGAGCGACCGCGCCCATGTCATGACTGACGAATAGCACGGTTCGGCCGCCTTGTGCGATCTCGCTCATGCGCCCGAGGCATCGCTGTTGGAAACCCGCGTCGCCGACCGCGAGGACCTCGTCGATGAGCAGCACTTCGGGTTCGAGGTGTGCTGCGACCGCGAAGGCGAGGCGGACGTACATTCCGCTCGAGTAGCGTTTTACAGGGGTATCGATGAATTTTTCGAGCTCGGCGAAGGCAACGATGTCGTCGAATTTGGCTGCGACTTCGCGTCGTTTCATACCGAGGATTGCGGCGTTGAGAAAAATGTTTTCTCTGCCGGTGAGCTCGGGGTGAAACCCGGTGCCGACTTCGAGGAGCGATCCGACTCGGCCGTGCATGAGCGCTTCGCCGGAGGTTGGCTCGGTGATTCGAGAGAGAATTTTGAGGAGTGTGGACTTGCCTGCGCCGTTGCGGCCGATGACGCCGAAGACTTTGCCTTGCTCTGCTTCGAAACTGACATCATCCAAGGCCCAGAACACATCGCCTTTGGTTGAGGCGGTTGGGGTTCTTCGGGTGAGTTTGTTGAGCGCTGAGCCGGCCACGCCATAGAGCCGTTCGCCGAGCGTGGGCTGAGCGGCGACGACTTGGCCTAGGCGGTACTGCTTGCTTAAGCGTTCAACTTGGATTGCGGATGGAGTCATGGTTTGGTGGTAAACGGCTTAGACAATGTCTGCAAAACGTTTTTCAACGCGTTGGAAGTAAACAAGGCCAATGATTAGTGCGGCGAGTCCGATGGAGGTCGAGATCAGCCAGTCTGTATAAAGGATGGGTGTGCCGAGGATGGCGCTGCGCAGGCCAGCGATGGTTCCGCCGACGGGGTTGAGCGAGAGTAGCCAGCGGAAGCGCTCGGGCACCATGGTGACGGGGTAGATCACGGGGGTGAGGAAGAAGAGCAGCTTGAGCATGAACGGCAGGAGGTGGCGGAAGTCGCGGTAGGCGACGGTGATCGCGGACATGAGGATGCCGACGCCGAGCACGCCGATCAGTAGCGACGCGATCAAGAGTGGGACGATGAACAGCGACCCGGTGAAGGGCACGCCTAGCACAGCCATCGCGATCATTAAGACGACTAGGCCGATGGCGTAGTCGACGATCGGTGCGCCAGTTGCGGCGAGCGGCACGATGAGCCGGGGGAAGTAGACCTTGCGGACGATGTTGCCGTTGGCGACGACACTGCCGCTGGATGCGGTGACGGCCGACTCGAACAGTGTCCACGGCAAGACGCCGGCCAGTACGAAGACGAGGTAGGGGGTCGGCGCGACCTGGGCGTTCATGCCCATGAGCAGGCCGAAGAAGACGAAGAGGATCGCGGCCATGGCGACGGGCTGGAGGATCGCCCAGCCGATGCCTAGCGCTGCTTGCTTATAGCGGACTTTGATGTCGCGCATTGCGAGCAGGATGAAGAGATCGCGGTAGCCCCAGAGCTCGACGAGGCCTAACCGGCCGAGCCCGCGCGATCGGCGGATTCGTGTGACAGGTAAGTCGTGGGTTGTGTTGATTGCTGACACAAGTTCACTCCGCGCGTACATCGACCGGTCGGTAACCGGACTCGTTCGATATCGACGCGCAGGGGTATCGGGCCACAGACGATCGTGCCAGCGTGCTGAGCAATAGAGTTAGCGGACGTGAGGAGGCGATCGGCGTCCGATAAGCTGTGGGCGAGGTGAATGCGGATCGCTCTGTGCGATGGTGTGTCGCGCGAAAATTGATCACCGAGCAGATCGCTGTTCGCTGACTTACGGATGGTATCTGTGTTGAACGGCGTGCAGTGGTTCAGATCGGACGAGCGCCGAGTTGGGTGGGCTCTTCTTCGTGCTGCGTCAAGATGCCTTGGGTAGGCTCGCTTTCGGTGTTCTCTTTAAGCGGCTGCTTGGGCTTGGTTGGCTTATCGAATGCGTAGAGGCTTTGCTTGTGCTTCGCGAGTTCGCGGTCTTGTTTGGCGCGTTCTTTTTCCTCGCGTTTTGCTTCTTTCGCGAGGCGCTTGGCTTCGCGGGCTTCTTCATCGATAAAAGGGACGCTGCGTGTTGCGAAGAGGCCTGTGGCAAGGACGCCGACGAGCGCGATCATCGGTAGGCGGAGTGCTTCGGTCGGTGGCAGGGTGGTGAAGGCGAGGGCGAGCAGTGGCAAGCCGAGCAAGAGGGTTTCTGCGAAACGTCGGCGAGCGAGCATGACGCCGGCAGAGATCGCGGCGAGGCCAGCGAGTGCGGCGTTGATGAGTAGCCAGCCGTCGGCGAGCGTGTCTGCGATGACGTCTCGGTTGGCGCTGGGTAGGGGCTGCGCGTCGTAGTGAATTTTGAGTCGGCCCGCGTCGCCGAGGGGTAGGTGCATCGCTTCGCCGAGTTGCTCGAACGATGGGCTGGTCATGGTGACGAGTAAATGATCTAGCGGGCTTGGCACGTTCTCGGCTGCGGGTGCTTGCGACCATTCAACGAAGACGGTGTTCGCGTCATGTCCAAGGTAGATCGTGCGGTAGACGGCAACTGGTGCGACAGCGAGTAGCGTGACCAGTAGGCCGATCGCGAATGCTTTGCCGACGCCTGATCGCCTTGCGAGTTTGTAAGCCAAGGGCCCGGCGAGTGCGCCGACAAGCCAGCACATGGGCGAAGCGAATGCGGCGAGGCCGAGCAGGATGCCGCCGATGGATGCTGCAGCGCCGCCGCGTTTTTCGATGTTGCAAAGCAGTGCCAGGCCTACGGTGATGAGGCCGAGCGCGATGGCGGAGGCGGTGTAGCTATTCGAGGCGGTGAGCACCGCGGGGTGTACGGCGAGGATGGCGGCGGCGACGATCCCTGCTAAGGGTCGGCCGGTAAGGACGTGCCCTATGACGTACGCGGCGGGGATGGCTGCGAGGGTTAGGAGCGAGCCAAGTACCACGATCGCCCACGCGGGTAGGCCGACGGATCCGACACCTAATGCTAAGAGATCGATTAATGGATAGGCATTGATCGAATCGCCGGCGAGGATATCGCGGCCGCTTTGTTGGGCTTGCTCAGCACGCGTTGGATCGATGCCTTGTAGCGGACCTAATAGACCCAGCACGATGCGGAGTAGTGCGCCTGCGATCAATAGCACTAGTAAGATCGCAAGGTTGTCGACTTGATGATCGTTATCTGCTGTGGGCTTTTCAGCTGCAGCCTCGGTCCCGGGACGGCTCAATGGTTCCTCGATTGCGAGGGCCAACGGCACATGCTGCGCAACATCCGTCGGCTCTTTCGGCGCGTTGTTGGTGGGCTCGGGGATCGCTTCTAAGGAATGCATAGTGGGATAGCCTTGACGCTTTGATCGATCGCGGCGTCTTGGTTTTTATCGGCATCGCGGAAGTGCGGATGAAGTGCCTGCGCGACATAGGTAGTCAGCGTTGGTAGATAAGGCGGTTATGACTTCTGTAACGGTTGTACGTTTTGTAACGGCGTACACGCAGCATGCAATTTGCTCTATTCAAGGCGTATCGAGCCGATTCGCAACATGCGACTTACACGTGTAAGTCGTGGTTTTTGCAGATTGTTAAGCGAATTGGCGAGATCGATCAAGGCGACATATCGGCGTGTCAAAATTGAACAGAAATTGTTCTAACAGGTGAAGTCCTTAGTGAGGTCGCTCGATACTACTTGAGTGGGGCGGCGAGTCGAACTGCGTCAGCTTGAGTCACCACGTCCCTTAGTTTTCATTCAAGGCTGTGCGTAGCGCAGTTTATCTGGAGAGCAGATCTTGACCGCCCAAGTTCAACCCAATTCATCCGCCATCACCCTAGAGCAAGTTCTGTCGCATGGCTCAGTGCCGACCTTGCCAGTGGTGGCGATGCAGCTGCTCGAGATGACGAGCAATCCTGATGTTTCTCTGAAAGAAATCGCGGGCCTGATTCAGAGTGATCCAGGTCTAGCGTCTAAGGTTTTGAAAACCGTTAACTCGAGTTTCTATGGCTTGCCTAAGCCTTGCCCATCGATCGAACGCGCGATTGTTATCCTCGGTCTCAAAGCGATTAAGTCGCTGGTGCTCGGCTTCTCGATGGTGAACCTCACCAAGGGGATGGATGAAGCATTTAACCTTGGTGACTTCTGGAAGCACACGATCCTTGCGGCGGTGGGTGCGCGACAGATTGCGCAGGACATCGGAGAGTCTGAGCCTGACGAAGTCTTTGCCGCGGCGTTGATGCAGAACATCGGCGTGCTTGCGATGCTCGCGGTCAACACAGAGGTGTACGGCGCTTTGCTTGCTGAGACGCGCGGCAATCACCACAAACTCTTAAAGCTAGAGCGGGAAAAGCTCGGCCTAGACCACATCCAAGTTGGCACCGCGATGGCAGAGAAGTGGGGCATGCCCACACCGATCGTGATTGGCATCCGCCATCACCACGACAACACGCCCCCCAAGGGTGCGGAAGAGAACTTGGTCAAATGTATCGTCGCGGGCGAGCTGGCCACCAACGCGCTGACCGAAGAGCCGCTGGGCCAGGGCTACGCGATGTTGTTCTCCACGGTTAACGCATGGTTTGGTAAAGGCGATCAAGACATTGAAGAACTGATCGATCAGATCCATCAGTCGAGTCGAGAGGTTGCCAAGCTGCTCGAGCAGCAGATCGGCGAAGTGCCTTCGGCTCAGGAATTGATGAACCGCGCCAACGAGCGGATGTTCGAGAACCAGCTCGAAACACAACGCGAAGCAGACCAAGCGAAACACGACGCAGCGACCGATGGCCTAACGGGCATCCCCAACCGCATGCACTTTGACCGCGTCATTGTGGATGCGCTGGCTGAGGCCGTGTCAAAGCAGCAGCCCGTCGGCGTCCTGTTTAGCGATGCAGATAAGTTCAAGTTTGTGAACGATACCTATGGCCACCCTTGCGGCGACGCGGTACTGGTCGAGCTGGCTAAGCGTGTTACCGATACTGTCGGCGATCGCGGTACGGCTTGTCGCTACGGCGGCGAGGAGTTCGTTGTCGTGCTGCCAGGCATGGATACCGAGCAGGCCGCGAAGGTCGGCGAAGAGATTCGTCAGAACATCGCGAACACGCCTTTTACCTTGACGGGTGTGGCTGGTGCGCCGGACGAGCCTTTGCCAAGGACGGTGAGTGTGGGCGTAGCGTGTTGGAAGCCGGGTTACGAATCACTGACCGCCGAACAGCTCACACAGCGTGCGGACAAAGCGGTTTACACGGCCAAGGAGTCGGGTCGAAACAACGTGAAGTGCTGGGGGATGGACACCGGCCGACGTGCTGCGGATCAACGTGCTGATGAAGCGGCGGGGATGGATATCAACCTCGGCGCGCTACCCTCAAATGGTGAGCGGCAGGTGCTACTCATCGAGGATGATCCCTTGGCGGCACGCCTGATTCAGAGCATGCTCGAGAAGCAGCCTGGCGTACACGTCGATCATAAAAACGATGGACGCGCCGCGATCGAATACATCCGCGATTGCCAGGGCCCGGGTCGACGCAACCCCGACCTTATCATCACTGACATTAATATCCCCGGCTACAACGGCTTACAGATCATCCGTGCTCTACGCTCGAATGTGAAGTTCCAAGCGATCCCGATCGCAGTGATCACCGCGACGCTCGATGACGAGATCAGTCAGTCGTGCCTGAGTGCCGGTGCCAACAGCATCTACGACAAGCTCGAGATCAGCGTTGATTTAAAGAGTTGGTGTACGAACTTGATCAGCTCCATTTCACAGGCGGCCTAAGCAATGCAGAGGCGAACCGTGATCCTCTCGGACACGCACCTGGCTGGCAACGGTCAAGGCGCGGGATCGGCTGATGCACTGCGCCCGTTGTGGCAAGGCGCGGATGAACTCGTTTTGAATGGCGACATCGCAGAGCTGTCGCACCCGACACTGCGCGCGGGTGCTGCCCGCGAAGTTATGCGTATCCAAGACCTCTGCGAAGAGGACGGCGTCCGCCTGACGTATCTCTCTGGCAACCACGACCCGCTCATCACCGATCGACGCTTCTTGCGTTTATGCAGTGGCGAAGTTTTTCTGACCCATGGCGACATGCTGCACCCCGCGATCTCGCCTTGGACGTCTTACGCGAAGCAGCTCCGCGAGCTACACGATGATGCGCTATCTCAACTCGACCTGATGGACCGGGCGCAACTCGATCAGCAGGCCATGGCCGTGGCGCACGCGTCGAACCTGAAGTGGGACCATCTTGCGGAGCACGAGCCGCCGACGCTGGGTAAGTTTGCCAAGCGCATTGATCAGGCGGGCAAGGTCGCGAAGGTGCTGTGGTTTTGGCATCGGCTGCCGAAGATGGCGGCGCGGTTTGCGCAGCGCTACGCGCCGGATGCGCGTTTCTTTATCTTTGGCCACATCCATCGCGCAGGCGTTTGGCAATTTGGCAGCCAAACGATCATTAACACCGGCGCGTACCACTACCCGCGCCGACCGCATGCCGTCGTGCTCGATGATCAAACGCTGACGATGCACCGCATTCAATACGACGCGGACAACGGCCATACATTGATCGAGAAGCCACGCTTCACCGCAACGCTCAACAATGCGCAGCAGCTCCCACCCGACGAGCAGCCAGTGAACAAGCCCAAACGTACCGACGCGGCGTAGTGTGTGATTGTTTTTCGATTGGATCGATTTCACCTTTAGCGGGAGACGCTCAGCGTCCCGTTCGCGTATGAGATGGTTTGCATGGGACGCTGTGCGTCTCCCGCTAAACATCGTGCGCACCTAGAGAACCACCGCCGCCCAGTGGTCGCCCGCCTGTCTGATCAGATCAAGATCGAGTTCAACCGCGTCGCACTGCATCGACATCACGATGCGGTCTGCGGTCCACAGCTTGGCGTAGCAGCTGCCTTTGGCTCGTCTTTGTACTCGGCCGCGGTTGCCCGAGACCGGGCCTTGATAGTCGAGGTAGATTCGGCGGTGGGGCGGGATGACGGTGAGGTCGAATCGTTTGATTTTTGCCCACTCATGTGGCGGCGGGGCGACGCGAGCGGTCCACAATCGGGCGTTCTTGGCCTTGGGGTTTTGGAGCGTTGGGTCTTCGATCAGCCAGTCGTGGTGGACGCCGTCGGGGGTCGTGTGCTCGATAATGGCGGTTTGCAGGAGTTGCATATCGGGCGTCGTGAGCGGGTTTGGGTCGGCTCTTTGGCGATTGGCGGTTAGGGGTGGAGCTTGTCGGCTTGCCTTGCCGATCATATCCTCATGGATTGACGCTGTCGCTGCGCTTGTGCAGCGGGCGTGCTAGATCGACCGAGAGGCTTGTCATGACGACGCGAAAGATGACCGTGCTGTTGGCTTTGTTTGCCCTTTGCTTTACGACGGGCTGTTACGAGCCCGCTGTGGATGGCGGGTTCTACAACCCATCCGTCGAGAAGTTCCACGCCAAGAAAGCGATCGACGCGGGGAACTACGCCTCGGCCGAGCAGAAGCTGGGCAAGGTGCTGTACAACGACCCGCAGGACTGGGAGGCCCGCTACCTGATGGGCATGACTTACCTTGGCACGGATCGACCCGTCGAGGCACAGTCACAGCTCGAGCTCGCGTTGTCGGTTCGAGACCGCAGCGAATCAGAGACGCCGAAGATCCTTGACGCATTGGCGAGCTCGCTCGAGAAGCAGGAGTTGTACGACCAGCTGTATGCGTTCCTCGACGCACAGATCGAACGCTATGAGGGTTGGGAAGACTACGCCCGCAAGGCCCGCTTCCTCGCGAAAGCCAACGATATCGATGGCGCCGCGCTGGCTTATCGACAGGCCGCTTTTTTCTCGCGTAACGAGACGGAATCGATCTACATCGAACTCGCTGAGTTTTATGAAGGCCTAGGCGACTACAACAAGGCGGTGCAGGCGCTGAAGTGGGCGTACTACATCAACGACGAAAACACGACGATCCCCAATCGCTTTCGCAAGCTCGGCGTCGTGCCCGGCCCGACGCTCAAAGAGCAGCCGCCACAGCCGCAATACGCTGGCGACAGGCTCTTTGCGATCCCAGATGTGTTGCCTAATCTGATCAAAGACTAATCGGTGCAGGTGTCATTCGTATGATGAATATTCTTATCTGCGGCGCGGGTGAAGTCGGTCGGCACTCGGCCGAGGTCCTCGCTGCGTCGGGACATAGCATTACGATTTTAGATCAGTCGCCTTCCCGTCTCGCGGAGATCGACGAGGCGATGGATGTGCGCTCGATGCTTGGCGACTGTGCTCAGGCAGAGGTGCTGCTCAAGGCGGGTGTCGATAAGTGCGACCTCGTCATCGCCGCGACGAATAACGATGAAGTGAACCTGCTGTCCGCGTCGGTCGCGAAGGGCGTCGGCTGCAAGACTGCGATCGCGCGTGTTCACCGCTCGGGTTTTTACGAAGACCGTGGGCTGGACTATGCCAAGCACCTGGGGATCGATCACTTGGTCTGCCCGGAATACGCGACAGCCCGGGCCATCGCTGCCGCACTACGCAGCCCTGGGGCATTGGCGGTTGAGAACTTCGCGCAAGGCCTGATCGAGATGCAACGCATCGTGGTCAGTGAGTCGAGCAAAGCCGTCGGCGTCAGGCTGCGCGATCTCAAGGCACCTGGGATGTCGCTGATCGCCTGCATCGAAAGGCCCGACCGTTCGTTCGTCCCAAAGGCCGACACGGTGATCCGCGAGGGCGACCTGCTCACGCTCATCGGCGAAGCCAAGGGCATCCAGCTGACGAGCAAGTACTACAACCCCGAACACGCCAGCCGACGCCGCATCATGGTGATGGGTGGCTCGACGCAGAGTGTTTGGCTAAGCCGAGAGCTCAAACGCGTTGGCGCATCGGTGCGTCAGTTCATCGCGGACGAAAGCCGAGCGATCGAGTTGGCCGAGAAGCTCGACGGTATCACGGTGATCAACGCCGACGTGATTAACTCCGACATCTTGCAAGAGGAGCGCGTCGATCAGGCGGACGCCTTCGTTGCTGCGACCGATGACGAAGAGACGAACATCCTCGGCGCTGCCTTAGCGAAGACGCGCGGCGCGACGATGGCGGTTGCGGTCATGCAACGGCCGACGTACTTGCACCTGCTCGAACACATCGGCATCGACCGCGCGTTTAGCCCACGTGCGACCGCGGTCAACGAGATCCTCCGCCTGCTGGACACCCGGCCGCTGCGGCACCTTGCGACCCTGTCGCGCGAGGTTGCTGAGTTGTACGAAGTGCACTTTGGCGAAGAGCTTTCCAAGGGCGTGGTTGATAAGCCTTTGATGGAGATCGAGTTTCCGCCGCACTGTTTGGTGGCTGCGCTGAACCGTGGCGACCGTGTGTATGTGCCCGGTGCGCAGGATAAGTTCGAGCCTGGCGACGTCGCGATCATCCTCGGCCCAGCGGAGGTCGAGAAAAAGCTCAACAAGCTCTTCGGCTTTAAGCACGATAAGAAGTCGCCGCTGACGCTGGATGTGTGACTTAGGGAATCAGGAGTAGGGAGCAGGTAATGCCGTGCCCACTACTGCCTTATCCGACTCCCAACTCCCGAATTCCGACTCCCTGCTAATCTATGGCTGCGGTGCTAGAGCGCCGCTTTTTTCATTCTCCCGCCCCACGCCCCAAAGCGCTCGCCATGAATTACCGCTTCGTTGCACGACAACTCGGCTTGCTCTTGGTGGTCATGAGCGTGGCGCTTGCCGCGACGATGCTCTACGAGTTGTTTTTGGTCTTGGGTGATGAGGCCGACGAAGGCGAGGCCATGGCCGCCCGTGCGCTCGGCATCTCCACGGCGATCGGCGCGACGCTCGGTGGCACGATCTGGTTCTTCACCCGTAAGCACGATCAGGACTGGGCCTTGGCTCGGCGTGAGGCGATGCTGCTGGTCGCGACGAGTTGGGTGATCGGCGCGGCGCTCGCGGCGCTGCCGTTCCTCCTCTGGGCGAACATGGCGGACACCCACCCTGACCACCCCTTCCGAACCTTTACCGCAAGCTACTTCGAGTCGATGTCCGGGCTCTCCACGACTGGCTCAACCGTCCTCGGCGGTGACCACTGCAAGATCGCGGACCTGCCCAAGGGCCTGATGCTCTGGCGGTCGCTGGCGCACTGGCTCGGCGGGCTGGGCATCGTCGTCCTCTTCGTCGCGGTGCTCCCGATGGTCGGCACGTCCGGCAAAAAAATGTTCTCCGTCGAATCCACCGCGGACAAGGGCGGCGTCCGACCACGCATCACCGAAACCGCTCGCGTCCTCTGGCTCATCTACCTCGGCCTGACCGTCGCGTGCATCCTCCTACTCGCCGCCACAGGCAAGATGACCTGGTTCGAGGCGGTCAACCACGCCTTCTCCGTCATGGGCACCGGCGGACTGAGCACCAACGATGCCAGCGTCGGCGGCTTTAACTCCGTCGGCGTCGACATCATCATGACCGTGTTCATGATCATCGCAGGCGTCAACTTCGTCGTCTTCTTCCACATGGTCCAGAAACGCTGGCGAGCGGTCCTCGACGATGTCGAACTGCGTATCTATCTCGCGCTGAAGATCTTTGTCTCGGTCATCATCGCGATCAACCTCATCGGCGTGAACTACAAGACCACCGCGGGTGCCGACGTCGGCGGCGGCTTCTTCACCGCGCTCCGCTACGCCTCCTTCCAGACCGCATCCCTGCAAACCGGCACAGGCTTTTGCACCGCGGACTACGACAGTTGGCCGATGCTTTCGGTCACGCTGCTCATGGGCCTCATGCTCATCGGCGGCTGCGGCGGATCGACCGCGGGCGGCTTTAAGGTCTTCCGTTTCTGGGTGCTGCTCAAGGTCCTCTTCGCCGCATTGGAGCGAGCCTTCCGCCCCAACGTCGTCCGCCCGATCAAGGTCGGCAAGAACACCATCGAAGACGAGACGAAGCTCTCCGTCCTCGTTTACTTCGGCATGATGATCTTGCTCACCGCGCTGGGTACGACGCTTACGCTCATCATCGAAGAACCCAACGGCATCGATGTGCAGACCGCTGCGAGCGCGAGCTACGCGTCGCTCTGCAACGTCGGCCCGGGCCTGCACGGCGTCGGCGCCACAAGGAACTATGGCTGGATGCAGCCCGCCACGCTATGGATACAAAGCGCGCTCATGGCGCTAGGCCGACTCGAGGTCTACGCGCTGCTGGTGCTACTCGTCCCACGCTTTTGGCGCGGGGATTAACGACGCCGCCTTATCTCATTGTGTTTTGACGCGTCGTGACTGTTCGGCGATGCTATGCCTTCACTTCACAACAAACCGATTCAACCAAGGAAATCCAATGATCGTAGTCAACACCGAAGAGATCGCGGGTCGTCAGATCACGCAGGTGCTCGGCCTTGTCCAGGGCAATACCATCCGTGCCAAGCACGCGGGCCGAGACATCATGGCCAGCTTTAAAAACTTGGTCGGCGGCGAGCTTAAGGGCTACACCGAACTCCTCACCGAGTCCCGCCGACAAGCCACCGAACGCATGATGCAGCAGGCCCAACAACTCGGCGCCGACGCCGTCGTGAACGTCCGCTTCACCACCAGCGCGATCACCGGCGGTGCCGCGGAACTCTATGCCTACGGCACCGCTGTCAAGCTCGGCTAACCACCGAAAGGAGACCCGCCATGATCGAACTAATCGTCGGCATTTTTATCACGGTGCTCTTGCTCATCGGCGGCCTGACCTTCGGCCGAATGAACGACCGCAAGCACCTCGCCTCTATCAAGCAGCGCGAAGAGCGATACCGCAACATCCTGCTCGACAACCGCAAACGCGTCACGTCGCCAGAGACCGTCGAGGCCGCCACGCTGGTGATCGGCCAATACGTCTCCGCGTCCGACTACTTCAAAGCCTTCGCGACCAAACTACGGGCACTCGTCGGCGGCGAGATGAACTCGATGATCACGCTCATGGAGCGCGCCCGGCGCGAAGCCGTCTTACGCATGGTCGAAAGCGCGAAAAGCCAAGGCGCGACCGAAGTCTGGAACATCCGCTTTGAGACATCCAACATCTCGCAGATGAACGGCAAGCGCGGTGCCGCACAAGTCGAGATCATCGCCTACGGCACCGCGATCCGACGTGTGGCGGATGGCTCGTGAAAGCGTGTTGTAGATACTCGATAGCTCCTGGCGGAAGCCCGGAGCCGAGATGTCGAGCTTGTTTAAAATTTGCCTTAACCTGACGCACCTGCTCCGGGCTTCCGCCAGGAGCGATCAAAACCGCGCGATTACTCTGCAGGCAAACCCCATGCCTAAGCCCAATCAAGACCACGGCATCGAGCACGAGCCAGCGCTCCACGGCGTCTTTGATACGACGGAAGATGTCTCAGAGGGTAAGGCCGACCGCGCGCTTGCCAAGAGCGCGAAAGGTGATGCCGAGCGTGCTTACGAGCATTCGGTTCATGATGAGCTCGCGTACCTGCCGGACGACTTGGATCGGCCCGCGATTATTGATCGTGATTTTTCTTGCAATGCGTGCGGCTACAACCTGCGTGGTTTGGTGCTCGGTAAGGCTTGCCCTGAGTGCAGTCATGTGCAGTACGAACGGCCGTCGGCGACCAGCCGCGAGGGCTACGCGCATTGGCTGGCCAGTCGCATCAAGACGACCTCGGCAACGAAGTCGTGGGCGATCGTTTTTGCTGTGGCGTTTTTAAGTGGCTGGTGGTCGGTCTTCGGCGCGTTCTGGAACGTCAATGTCGGCGGGTGGAGCAGCTTCTTCGCGATCGCGGTTTGGGGCCCTGTGGTCGAGGAAGTGATGAAGATCGCTTTGATCGCGGTCATCATCGAGCGCTGTCCTTACCTGTTTAGGAGCCGGGGCCAGATCATTGTCACCGCGATCGGCGCGGGGCTGATGTTTTCGATCATCGAGAATTTTTTGTACCTGTTTGTGTACGTGCCTAATCCGCCGAGTTGGTTGGTGATTTGGCGTTGGACGGTTTGCGTCGCGCTGCACGTGGGCTGCACGCTAGTCGCGGGGCTCGGGGCGGCGAAGGTTTGGCATAAGCAGATCACCCAGCTCCGCCGGGTATCGGTGCCGGTGGATATGCGGTACCTCGCCGCCGCGATCCTGATCCACGGGGTGTACAACGGCACGGTGACGGTGTTCGATATGGCTGGTGCGTTTTGACCCCGATTGGGTGCCACAGTGCGTCCCGAAGGGCGCTGTGTGTGCGATGGCAAACGGTTACGGGTGGTTCGCACACAGCGCCTTTCGGGACGCAGTGTGGCACCCGCTAATCCTGCCGTTATCTCTGCGTATAATGCCAACATGCCCATCGACGAAGCCGACATCATCAACGTGGACCAGTCGCCCCTTAACGCCGCGGAAGCGTTCTACCTGCCCGAGGTATTCAAGGGTTTGGGCACAACGCTCAAGCACATGGCCGGATCCGTCGGCAAGTGGGCGGGCGGCGGCAAGAAGCTCCACACCATGGAGTACCCCGAGGAACGACGCGAGCACATCCCCGTCGAAGACGGCGGCCTGTACGCAGGTAACTTCCGAGGCGTCCACCGATTGAATCGTGATGAGGACGGCCGAGTCCGCTGCGTCGCCTGCATGATGTGCGCCACCGCGTGCCCGGCCAACTGTATCCATATCGAAGGCAAAGAGTCGCCTTGGGACGACCGCGAAAAATACCCGGTCAAGTTCGACTTGGATGAACTCCGCTGCATCTACTGTGGCATGTGCGAAGAGGCCTGCCCGGTCGACGCGATCGAGCTGACCCCGATGTACGACGTCGTGGGCATGTCCCGCGCGGAAATGATCTTCGATAAAGAAAAACTGCTGAGTGTCTACGACGCAACGATCGATCAGAAGCCGATGTAGGTTCGGTTAATTCGCTTGCGTAAGCTGAATTCAGCGCAACTAGAAATCGCTACTGAAGAGGTAGCTATTGGATCCTTTCAACACGCACAGGTTGCTCGACACCCCCTCCCAACCTCCCCCTCGGAGCGGGATGCGTATAAGGTTTACCTCCTACATCTTGATACGTCTTTTTCTACACATGGTGCAGAAAAGGGTGGTTGGATTTCACTGAGATGTAGGCGGGGGCCTTGGCGTGCGTTGCGGGATGTTGCGATGGTGTGTTTTTGCGCGCGGGGCTTGGGTTTGGGGCTTTTGTGATGCAGTTGTTTATTGAAAATCTTGATCGCCAAGCCGGGGCAGAGCGCAGCATCGCCTCGGATGGTTTGTGGTTCGCCGTTTGGATGTTGGGTGTTACTCAGCGAGATATGGTCTGGCGACTCGCTCTAGCTAGGCTTGGAGTGAGTCCCCGTGCGCCGATTGTGCGCGAGGGTGTTTTGGGGTTTAGGTCAAAGCACCACACTCGAAAGTGCGGTTCAGGGTGGGGTGATTGGCTTTAATGCAAAGTAAGCGGTGAGCGATTACGCACTTTTGGGTTGGGGTAAGTTGTGCGGATTGTGCGGGGGCGGGGGTGAGAAAGAGTGGGGAATCGGGGTTTGCGGGGTGAGCGTGGGGGCTGGGGTTCCGATAACGAAGTTGGACTGACCTTTGGCCTCCGTTTGGGGGTGCCTTGGATGCTGTCTTGGAGAGTTCTTATGCGGCGATGGAAACTGGTGACGCTATTGGTGCTGGGCGTGCTGTGGATGCTGGCCTGCGAGGAGCAGGTGCGTAAGTCGGCCGATGAGGTGGAGGATGATTCGCCGATGGCGGGGGTTTGGTATCTGCAGGCGGTCGCGGCGGATCGGCCGATCGCGGGTGATGTCGATGTGAGTTTTGAGTTTAAGGCTCAGGGTGCTGCGGCGTACGAGCGGGTCACGAATGGGCCTGAGGAGCCGGAGCGGTTTGACCTGCGATACAACTTGGCAGATCGGATTATCAGCATCGATAGCAACAACGAGGATCCTGGTGTCCCGCGGATCACCGGCAAGGTTGAGCTCTCCGACGATGGG
>JBGCDC010000142.1:0-3211 GCA_045105055.1 Phycisphaeraceae bacterium
GAGGGGGGTTTGATCCAGCCCTAACACCCACAACCCAACACCCACCCATGACCGCACCCGAAGAAAAAAACATGGATGAACTCGTCGCACTCTGCAAGCGACGCGGCTTCGTCTACCCCGCCAGCGAAATCTACGGCGGCATCCGCGGCTTCTGGGACTACGGCCCACTGGGCACCGCCCTCAAAAACAACATCCGCGACTGGTGGTGGAAGTGCATGGTCGAATGCCCCCCCATCGGCCCCGACGGCGAACCGGTCCAAATCGTCGGCCTCGACTCATCCATCATCCAAAACCCAAAAGTCTGGGAACACTCCGGACACGTCGGCGGATTCAATGATCCGATGAGTACGTGCAAGCAGTGCAAAAAACTGCTGCGCGCAGACCATGTATTAGGGATGATGTACGAATCGCCTTGGATTGCCGTATTAAATGAATCGGCATCTAGTGACGCAGGCGCTGACGCGGAAGCAGTCGCGCAGTTTGCCGCATCAAACAAAGTAAAAAAAGTTGCGCCGGGTCTTGCGGAAGCACTCAAGCAGAAAGACACGCATGCCACTGCCGTAGCCGATGCAGCCCAACGTGTCACCGCAGGTGATCAGTCAGAAACCTTTATCGCCGCTTGCCCACACTGCGCTGGCATGCTGACGGAACCACGCGAATTCAGCTTGATGCTCGACACCTATCCCGGTCCAATCCGGGATGAAGACAACAAGACATACCTCCGGCCCGAAACTGCCCAAGGCATCTTCCTGAACTTCAAGAACGTTCTGGATACCTCGCGGGTAAAGGTTCCTTTCGGTATCGCGCAGATAGGCAAGTCTTTCATGAACGAACTCACGCCACCCAACTACACTTTCCGCTCGCGTGAGTTCGAGCAAATGGAGATGGAGTTCTTCTGCCCGCCGGAAGACTCTAAGAAGTGGTACGAATTTTGGCGGCAGGAGCGGTACAACTGGTGGCTCTCACTTGGCGTCGCGGAAAAAAATCTAACACTCCGCGATCACCCCCCTGAAGAATTAGCGTTCTATTCGATCGCAACCGTTGACGTCGAGTACAAGTACCCCTTCACTGCGCCAGGCTTCGGCGAATTAGAAGGAGTTGCTCACCGTGGCTCTTACGATCTCACCGCACACTCCAAAGGGATGGAGCATCAGAAAACCGGCGAGATCAATAAGGACTCCAACGCCAAGCTCGACTACTTCGATCAGGAGTTGCAGGTCCGCCTGCAAAACGAGGGCGTGGACAAGGCCGAGATCAAGGAGCGGTCGCGCTACGTGCCGCACGTCATCGAGCCGGCCAGCGGGCTGACCCGCGCAGTGCTGGTGCTGTTGTGCGAAGCGTTCACCCCGACGCCGGACCGCGATGGGTCGAAGTACATCATGTCGTTCAAGCCAAAGTTCGCACCGATCAAGGCGGGGATCTTCCCGCTGGTCAATAAAGACGGCATGCCCGAGGTCGCCCAGAAGCTGTACATGCAGCTGCGCGAGAAGTACGCGGTCGAGTACGACGGCAAGCAGTCGATCGGCAAGCGCTACGCCCGCATGGACGAGATCGGCACGCCCTTCTGCTTCACCATCGATGGCCAAACACTCGAAGACCAAACGGTCACATGGCGCGACCGCGACACGCTAGAACAAGACCGTATCCACCTAGACCAGGTCGAGGCTTTCCTCGCCGAAAAGCTGGCTCAGTGAGTGAGCGACGCATCCGCCGCCGATAAAAGCGGGCTTTAAAGCAATTAAGGGCGGCTAACGAAGATTTTGCTTCCGAATCACGCTCAACGCACGTAAAATGTTATCGGTACGACGTCTCGTCTGAGTGGTTCGACGACCCCGCCAAGCGTTACCGAAATCGAGGATGTTATGAAACTTAAAACTGCTCTTTGTGCAATGCTGCTTGTCATGGCCACCACCACGGCGTCCGCCGACGACTTCACCGGCGGCTACACCGAGGACGATGGCTGGTCCGGATGGGGCGAGTGGGAATGCGAAAACTGGGGCTGGGACCGTGATAACGAATGGCAAGGCGAAGCCTGCAACGACCACCCCGGCGGCCCGGGCACACCAACCGGCGTCCCTTCGCCGACCGCAGCAATCGCGGGTCTAGGCGTGATGGGATTGATGCTCAGCCGACGACGAAACAAAAAAGCCTGATCGGCTCAACATACAAACGAACCAAGCAACGGCCGTGTCTCATGACGCGGCCGTTGTTGTTTAACTGACGAAGCAGCCCTGCCGTATAAAAATTCCTCTGGAATGATCGCCTCACATCATTCCTAAATCGTCCTCTACTTCGCCTACCTATCTTGACACCCGCCTACCCTGGCGAACCACATCGCAAAGAAAATATAAAAACGTTCAGAATCGATTTGACTTGTTTCTTACGTGGGGTATTTTTCGGCTCGCCTCTCACAAACTGGAAGAAGAAAAGATATGAAAACAAAACTCGCATTGTGCGCCATCCTGATGATGGCTTTGAGCGCTCCTGCTTTCGCTGGCGGCAATCAGTGGGGTAACTGGCCAGGATTCTCGTCGGACTGGTGCAACTGGGAAAACGTTCCGCAGATCGACCTGCTAGGCGAACGCGACCGCGAAAGCCAGCGTAAAGGCGACCGCAAGGGCGATCGAAACAAACGACCCGGCAAGTTCAGCGACAACGACTGCAACTGGGGCAAAGAGCCCAAGAAGAAAAAAAAGGATAAGAAGAAAAAAGGGAAAAAGGGCAAGAAGGGTAAAAAGAATGGCAACAACTGTGAGCCAACCGCAGTCCCTTCGCCGACCGCAGCAATCGCGGGCTTGGGCATGATGGGCCTGATGCTCGGCAGACGCCGAAACAAGAAAGCCTGATCGCTTAGAAAATGCTGAACGAAAAACGAACCACGGCCGTGTCTTCAGTGATGCGGCCGTGTTCTTTTGCGTCACTGACCATGTATCAAATACCCCAGCTTTCCTAAACCCCAAATCTATCACAATCCCTATAAGCCATATCGCTCAATAAAGATTGTTTTTATTGGACAAAACAGGAGGTACAGCTATATTCAAAATGTATAATTCCGATCTATAACGGGACAAATTTACAAACAGAGAGAAGAAAAGATGATCCACAAGACAGCTATCGCTCTTACCGGGGCCGCGCTCCTCACCACCGGCGCTCATGCCGGGTGGTCCGAGCAAATCGACCTCAACGCATACACCCACGGCACCATCCTCAA
>JBGCDC010000143.1:0-3220 GCA_045105055.1 Phycisphaeraceae bacterium
CGCTCACAAAGAGGGCATCAACGATACGGCCCAACATTGTCCAATTCACCGTCAACTTGCCGATGATCAGTGAATGTCACCGGGCCCGAGGTGCGCTTGTTTCACTGCCTCGCCCGATAACCTAAGTCCTTGCCAGGAATCGACATGCCTAAGCGAACGAAGAAAACGGACAACCCCTCGGCAACGCAGGCCCTCGTGGCCTATCGCGGGGTCGGCTGGGCGGTCATGGCCGGGCTCTGGTTGATGCTCGTGGCAGCACTGATCAGCTATCACCCCGACGATACGCCGAGCCATGCGGTCGGCGTCGCGGCGGACCCGATCCACAACTGGGTCGGCGTCGTCGGCGCGGCCCTGGCCTACGAGCTCTACTCCGTCCTCGGCGTCGGCGTCTGGGCACTGGTCATCGGCATGGCGGTCTACCTCTACCGAACCGCAACGAGCCGAGCCTCAAATCAACTCGTGCTCCGAGCCATCGGCTTAGCGATGATGGCGATCACCATCTCCGCCCTGCTCGCGATCATGGGCAACACCTACGCACTCTTCCGCTCACCCATGCCAGAAGGCACCGGCGGACTCCTGAGCCTCTACGTCAACGACCACCTCATCGCACGCTTCGAAACCTTCGGCAGCGTCGTGCTCCTGCTCGTCAGCTTCTGGGTCGGCGCGATCCTGACCGCGGACAAGCTCGTGTTGGCGATCCCGAAATACGCGGCAGAGATGATCCTGCGCATCTGCGATATCGACCCGAAGAAGCTACCACTACCCAAGCTCAATATCGCGGGTCGCCTAGCCGGTGCGTTTGGGCCGCTGACCAATCGTTTGCGTACGGCACCGGATGCATGGGACGGTGCAGAGACCGATGTCGAGGACGGCCCCGAGCCGGTCGCCAAGGAGCTGACGCCAAAGCAACTCAAACGACAAAAGCAAAAAGAAGCGAAAGCCAAGGCCAAGCGACAGGCCGATTCGACCCCGACCGCGAAGCGCGCGATGGAGGCGATCGCCAACGCGGAAGAAGAGGAAGACGTCGTCAGCGACGCACCGGACGCCTACACCAAGGGCAAGCAGAAGCTGGACCCCGATGCCTTGCGTGAGAAGATGGCACAGATGCCCATCAACTTCGCGCCCAAGTCTGCGGCAGCGCCCGCGGCACCGGTCGAGCAAGACCTCACCGGCTACATGTTCCCTGGCCAAGACCTGCTCGAAGAACCCGAGCACGACTTCAGCGCGGAGCAAGAAGCCATCGTCCGTGACCAAGCAGTCAAGCTCGAATCCGCGATGCAGCAGTACAACATCCAAGGCGAAGTCGTCGGCATCGACTCCGGCCCAGTCATCACCCTCTTCGAAGCACGACTCGCCCCCGGCACAAAAGTCTCGCGCCTCAACGGCGTGTCGACCGACCTAGCCCGCGCGATGAAGGCACAGAACATCCGCATCGTCGCCAACATGGCGGGCAAAGACACCGTCGGTATCGAAGTGCCAAACATCAAACGCGAACTCGTACGCATCAAGGAACTCATGCAGGCCTGCCCGGAAGCGGCCGAGATGAACCTGCCGATGTTCCTCGGCAAAGACGCATCGGGAAACCCGCTCGTTGAAGACCTCAACAAGATGCCGCACATGCTCATCGCGGGTACGACCGGCTCGGGTAAGTCGGTGTGCATGAACTCGATCATCATGTCCTTCCTCTTCACCAAGCGGCCGGACGAACTCAAGCTCGTGCTGGTCGACCCGAAGATGGTCGAGATGTCGATGTTCAAAAACATCCCGCACCTCATGTGCCCGGTCGTCACCGAGATGAGCAAGGCCGCGGCGATCCTCGAGTGGGCGGTCACGAAGATGGACGAGCGCTACGAGCTACTCGCCGAGGTCGGCGTGCGCGACATCGGCACGTACAACAAGCTCGGCTGGGACGAGATCAAGGACCGCATGGAGCCGGCCAGCGAAGAAGAAGCGGCCCGCATCCCGAAGAAGCTGCCCTACATGGTCTTCGTCATCGACGAACTGGCCGACCTGATGATGACCAACAAAGAGGTCGAAGGCTTCATCGTTCGCATCGCGCAGAAAGCCCGTGCGGTGGGCATCCACCTCATCCTCGCGACGCAGCGCCCGTCGGCCAACGTCGTCACTGGCCTGATCAAGTCCAACATGCCCTGCCGAATCTGTATGAAAGTCAGCTCGGGCATGGACTCGCGCATCGTCCTTGACCAAAAGGGCGGCGAACTATTGCTCGGCCACGGCGACATGCTGTTCCTTTCACCCCGCTCGTCCGAACTGGTCCGCGCCCAAGGCTGCCTGATCGACGACATGGAAGTCCGCAAGACCGTCAAATTCCTCAAGACGATCGCACAGCAAAGCTTCGAGCCACAGCTCGTCCAGATCAAGTCCAGCGACCAGATCGATGTCGACGACGAATCGATGAACGACCCGCTGTTCGACAAAGCGGTACAGATCGTCATCGAGACCAAACGCGGCAGCGTCTCGCTCTTGCAACGCCGACTCACCATTGGCTACGCACGATCGTCGCGCCTCATCGAAGCGATGGCCGCGTCCGGCATCCTCGGCGGCCACAAGGGCAGCCAAGCCCGCGAGGTGCAGATTACCCTCGAAGAGTGGGACGCGATGAAAGACCTCCAAGCCGAGCAAGCCAACGGCAACCCAAACGCATCGGATCAAGCCGAGGCAGCTCACCCCGCCGCACTCGCAGAAGAAGTCATCGCTGATGAAGACATGAACGGCGAGTTCGAAGAAGACGAAGACGTCGAGATCGAAACCGTCGACGAACTCGACGATGAAGACTTCGAAGAAGAAGAGGCTGAGGAAGGCGAAGACGAGTACGAAGTCGTCGCTGAAGATGAAGAGGATGAAGAAGAAGGCGACGAAGAAGAAGCCGAAGATGAAGACGGCGAGTGGGAATACGAGTACGAGTATGAAGAGGTCGAAGAAGACGAAGACGAAGAAGTGAAGGCGTAAGTCGACCTCAGACCGTTAAATTGAAAAGAAGCCCACAGATTCAATCTGTGGGCTTCTTTTATTAATCAATTGTCGTTTCCATCAGGCGCTGAAGCTTGAACCACAACCACACGAGCTATTCGCGTTGGGGTTGTTGAAGACAAAGCCTCGGCCCATGACTTCGTCTTTGAAGTCGATGGAGGTGCCGTTGAGGTAGAGGTAGCTCTTGGGGTCGCAGACGACCTTGATACCGTGGAGCTCAAACTGCTCG